>JBKHJQ010000252.1:0-4591 GCA_046538055.1 Actinomycetota bacterium | reverse complement strand
GCCTTGACGCGCTCACCCGGGGTCGGTGCTGGTGCCGGTGTCGGGGCCTCCGTCGGCAGCTGTCCGGGTGAGGGGGCCGGTGGGGGAGGGGCGGGGGAAGGAGCCGGTTCCACCACCGCCGAGTCGTCCAGGGGACGGATGCGGGCCAGGACGGTTCCAACCGGGAGCCACTCCGGTCCCGGCTCCACCAGGAGCTCCTCGATGACGCCGTCGTGCCAGCATTCCACCTCCAGGACCGCCTTCTCGGTCTCCACCTCGGCGATGATCTGGCCCTTGTGGACGGTGTCGCCCGGTTTCACCAGCCAGCTGTCCAGCCTCGCTCGGTCCATGTCCGCACCGAGGGAAGGCAGGAGGAAGTCGATCATCCTCCGATCAGCTCCCGAGCGGCTTCCACGATGGTCTCCACCCTAGGCAGCGCCGCCTCCTCCTGATGCCGGGCATAGGGAATGGGGACTTCTTCGGTGCATACCCTCCGGATGGGCGCGTCCAGCTCCCACATCGCCTCTTCTCCGATGCGGGTGGCGATCTCGGCGGAGATTCCTGCCGTGCGCCATCCCTCGTCCACCACGATCGCCCGGTGGGTGGATGAAACCGTCGCCACGAGGGCGTCCGTGTCGAGTGGGCGCAGGCTCCGCAGGTCCACCACCTCGGCCGAGATGCCCTCCCCGGCCAGACGTTCCGCCGCCTCCAGGGTCTTGGGAAGGCTGCCACCGTAGGTGATGAGGCTCACGTCGGTGCCGGGCCGCCTGACCCGGGCGCGCTCGATGTCGACGGGCGCTCCCTCGGCGGGAAGGACGCCTTCCCGGCTGTACAGGCCGTTGTGCTCGAAGATGATCACCGGATCGGGGTCGGCCAGCGCGGTGGGGAGCATCCAGCGTGCGTCTTCCACGGTGGCGGGGGTGACCACCTTGAGGCCGGGAACGTGGGCATACCATCCCTCCAGGGAGTGGGAATGCTGAGCGGCGAGCTGGCGGCCCGCCCCCGTCACCATCCGGATGACGAGGGGCACGTTGAACTGCCCTCCCGACATGTGCAGGAACAGCGCAGCCGTGTTGACGATCTGGTCCATGGCCAGCAGGGAGAAGTTGACCGTCATCACCTCCACGATGGGACGCATGCCTCCCAGTGCCGCACCGATTCCCGCCCCGACGAAGGCCGACTCCGACAGCGGGGTATCACGGATCCGCTCCGGACCGAACTCCTCCAGCAGGCCTTTGGAGACGGCGTAGCAGCCTCCGTACCGGCCCACGTCCTCACCCATGAGGAACACCCTGTCGTCGGCCAGCATGGCCTGACGGATCCCCTCGCGCACCGCCTCCCGGTACGTGACGGTGACGGTGGCCGTGGCAGTGGTCATGGTTGCTTCACCTCCGAGTGCACGAAACGGGTGAGTTCTTCCACCGGCTCCCAGGGGGCTTGCTCGGCGAACCGGACCGCCTCGTCGATCTCGCGGCCTACCTCGGACTCCATTTCCGTCCAGTCGGCGTCGCTCAGCAGCCCGTCGCGGGTGAGCCGGCCCTTCAGGATCTCGATGGGATCCCGCTCCATCCACTCTGCCACTTCGTCCTTCGATCGGTACAGCTCCGGATCGAACATCGAATGTGCCCGGAACCGATAGGTGCGGCACTCCAGGAAATGAGGCCCCTCACCCGAGCGAATGGAGGCGAGGGCCTTGCGAGCCGCTTCCTCCGTCGCGACGGCGTCCATGCCGTCCACCTCCGAGGCTGCCATGTCGTAGGCGGCCGCCTTCCGGCTGAGCTGGGTCTCGGCCTGGGCGCGCTCCACGGCGGTTCCCATGGCGTAGAGGTTGTTCTCGCAGCAGAAGAGCACCGGCAGGTTCCACAGGGCGGCCAGGTTCATCGACTCGTGGAACTCGCCCTCTGCCACCGCGCCGTCCCCGAAGAAGACCGTCGTCACCCGAGGCCGGCCCTGCATGTGGTCGGCCAGGGCCAGACCCACCGCCAGGGGGAGCCCACCTCCCACGATGGCGTTGCCGCCGTAGAAGTAGGTGCCGGAGTCGAAGAGGTGCATGGATCCACCCCGCCCCCGGCTGCAGCCCTCCACCTTGCCGTACATCTCTGCCATCACCCTCCCGGGGTCCATTCCCCGGGCCAGGGCATGTCCGTGCTCCCGGTATGTGGCCACCACGGGATCGTCGGGCTCCAGGGCGCTCATCACCCCCACCGCCACCGCCTCCTCGCCTATGTAGAGATGGAGGAAGCCGCGGATCTTCTCCACCTGGTAGAGCTGGGCGCACCGCTCCTCGAATCTGCGGATGCGCAGCATCTCTCGGAGCAGGTGGCGGAGGTGCTTTGCGTCGTTCATCGCTACTCCTGGTTCTCGAGGGTGGAGAGGTCCCCGGTCGGAAGTCCCAGCTCCCAGGCCTTCAGGAGCCGGCGCATGATCTTGCCGGAACGGGTGTGGGGCAGGTCCTGGCGCAGGTCGATCTCGCGGGGCGCCACGGCTGCTCCCAGCTTGGTCCGCCCCCACCCGATCAGCTCGCGCCGAAGCTCGTCCGACCATTCGTACCCCGGGTTGAGGGACACGAAGGCTTTCACGATCTCGCCGGCAGTGGGGTCGGGCTTGCCTATCACACCCGCCTCGGCCACGGCCGGATGCTCGATCAGGGCGGACTCCACCTCGAACGGGCCGATGAGGTGGCCCGCCGACTTGATGACGTCGTCGCCCCGGCCCACGAACCAGAAGAAGCCGTCCGAGTCGCGTTGGGCCAGGTCGCCGGTGCGGTACCAGTCGCCCACGAAGCTCTTGCGGTAGCGCTCCTCCATGCCCAGGTATCCCCGGAACATGGAAGGCCACCCGGGTCGGAGCGCCAGCTCGCCCTCGGTGAGCGGTTCGGTCACCTCCCGGGGGTTGCCGGCCTCGTCGACGTCTATCTCGCCGTTGGGGAGGCGGCGGAGGATGGTGGCCTCGACCCCGGGAAGGGGCCTTCCCATCGATCCGGGCCGGATCTCCTGGGAGGCGTAGTTGGCGATCATGATCCCGCCGGTCTCCGTCTGCCACCAGTTGTCGTGGATGGGTAGGCCCAGTGCCTCCACCCCCCACAGCACCGCCTCAGGGTTGAGGGGCTCTCCCACACTGGCCACGAAGCGGAGCGAGGAGAGGTCGTAGGACGCGGCCGCCTCCTCGCCGATCTGCATCATCATCCGCACCGCAGTGGGGGCGGTGTACCAGACGGTCACCTTCTGCTCGGAGATGATGCCGTACCAGCGCTCGGCGTCGAAGTCTCCTTCGTCCACGATGGAGGTGACGCCGTGCGACAGCGGGGCGATGATCCCATAGGACGTTCCGGTCACCCACCCTGGGTCGGCGGTGCACCAGTAGATGTCTTCGGGATGGAGGTCCAGGGCGTAGGCGGCCGAGACATGGTGGTGGAGCACCGCCTGATGGACATGAACCGCCCCCTTGGGCTGGCCGGTGGTTCCGCTGGTGAAGTGGAGGAGTGCCATGTCCTCGGCATCCATCGGCGCCGCCGGGGTGGTGGGGTCGCCCGCCTTGACCAGTTCGTCGAAGGCGATGGTGTCCGGTGCCGTCCCTCCCACCAGGATCACCGACTGGAGATGGGGCAGCCGGTCCCGGATGGCTTCCACCTTGCGCCGGTAGAGGTTCTCGGTTGTGACCAGCACCTTCCCTCGCCCCATCTCGAGGCGGGTCTGGATCGGCTCCGGGCCGAAGGCGGAGAAGAGGGGAGAGGCCACGCTGCCGTTCTTGAGCGTTCCCATGGTGGAGATGTAGAGCTCGGGGATCCGGGGAAACAGCGTGAACACACGATCGCCCTTCCCCACACCCAGCTCGGCCAGCCCGGAGGCGAATCGGGAGGTCGCCTCGGCCAGTTCCAGATACGAGTAGTGGCGCACGTCCCCCTTGCGCCCCAGCCAGCGGATGGCCGTGCGGTCGCATGTCTCGCCTGTGGCGTGGCGGTCGATCGCCTCGTAGGCGATGTTCCATTTCCCTTCCGGCGTGCCGGACAGGGCCGAGCGAGCATCATCCCAGCTGAACCCGGCCCGGGTCCGCTCATAGTCCTCCAGGTTGGGGCGCAGCCGGAAGGGACCGGTCTTGGTGATGGGCGTGTACCTGCTCTCCATGCCTTGGAGTCTTCCGGAGGTCGCCCGGCCGCCGGTAGAGGCAAACGGCCCGACTCGCCCTCTTTCCCCCCGGACCTCAGGCCACGAGATCGGCCCGCTGGGGATGCGTTATCTGCAGGTAGTCCGCCAGGGGCATGGTGATGGTCTCTTCGTGGGTTCCGGCACTGAAGGTGATGCTCTCGCCCGAGAGGCTCTCATCCACCACCATCGCCACGTCGTAGAGCGGCCCGAAGGGAGGCTCGGCACCCGCCTCGCAGTCGGGGAATGCGGGGGCGAAGTCGTGCTCACCCGCCAGGAGGACACTGGAGGCTCCCAGCGCCGAGCGGGCCTTGTCCAGGTCCACCATACGATCACCGGGGACCACCGCCATCACCAGCCGGTCGTCCACGTCCAACAGGACGACCTTCGCCATTTGAGCACCCGGGACATGCTCCACCTGGGCAGTCTGGGCGGTGGTGTAGGTGGTGGCGTGGGAGTGGGTCTCATAG
>JBKHJQ010000251.1:0-4591 GCA_046538055.1 Actinomycetota bacterium | reverse complement strand
AGGGGTCAGAGGGTGGGGGCGGGGGCCCCGGCCAGGAGGGCGGAGACATGCCCGGGTTCGGCATTGGCGCCGGTCACGAGCACCACCACGGGCCCCTCCAGCGGGTCGACCTCGCTCTCCAGGAGAGCGGCCACCCCTACCGCCGCCGCTCCCTCCGCCACGATCCGGTGGTGCTGGAAGAGGAACCGCATCCCCTCCCAGATGGCTGCTTCGTCCACGAGGACCACCCGGCGCACCAGATCCCGAACCATGGCGAACGTGTAGCGGTTGTCGAGGCCGATCCCGCCCCGCAGTGAGTCCGCCAGGGTCTCCTCTTCGGGAGCGTCGGTCGGCTCGCCCCGCTCCAGGCTCATGGCCATGACCGGGACCCGGGTCATGGACACGCCCACCGCCTCCGCCCCCGGACGGTACTGGCGCAAGCCCTCCGCCACGCCCGACAGCAGCCCGCCACCGGAGAGGGGGACCAGCACGGTGGCGACCTCGGGAAGGTCCTCGACGATCTCGGCCGCGATCGTGCCCTGGCCGGCGATGACGTCCGGATCGTCGAAGGGGTGTATGAAGGCCGCCCCGTCATGGCGGGCGATGTCCATCGCCCGGTCCACCGCCTCCGTCTGCGCCGTCCCCACCACCTCCACCTCCGCTCCCAGCTGCCGCAGGGCCTCCAGCTTGCCGGCGGGGACGCCGTCGGATACACACACCCGGGCGGGAATCCCCAGCCTCCGGGCGACATAGGCCACACTCCGGCCGTGGTTTCCGGTGGAGGCGGTGACCACGCCCCGGGAGCGAGCGTCGTCGCTCAGCGACAGGATCTTGGAGGCCGCCCCCCGCAGCTTGAAGGCGCCGGTGGGCTGGGTGGTCTCCAGCTTCAGGAACACCTCCCGCTGCACCCGGTCGGAGAGCGCCACAGAGTGGACGAGCGGGGTCCGCACCGCCACCCCCCGGATCCGGCGGCGGGCCTCCTCTATGTCGATCTCAGGTGACGACGACATCTCCCACACCCTGTTGGAGAGCACGACGAACCACGAGTGCGGCGATGGCGGTGTCCTGGGCACCGGTGCCGGTCAGGTCACAGACCGTCACCTGGTCGTCGCTGGTGCGCCCGGGATGTCGGCCCGCCACCACCTCCCCCAGCTCCACCAGCGTCTCGGGGTCGAAGCCTTCCAAAGCCGCAGCCCGTGCCTCCCCCAGCCGCAGGCTCTGGGAGCGTGAGTCCACCACCACCAGATCGGCGCCTTCCATGACCCCGGGACCCAGCTCCCGCTTGTGCTCGGCGTCGGATCCCACCGCCGTCACGTGCAAACCGGGGTGGAGGTGCTCACTCTCCAGGATCCCTTCGGTGGCGGGGGTGGTGGTCACCACCACCTGTGCGTCCCGCACCGCCTCCTCCACCGATAAGGCGGGGCGGCCTCCCACCTCCTCCGCCAGGGAGACGGAGGCCTCGGAGCGACGGGCCCACACGGACACCGAGGTGACCTCGCGCACCACGCGGAGAGCCTGGAGTTGGTGGCGGGCCTGGGCGCCGGCACCCAGCACGGCCACCCCCACCGGGCCCGCCGGTGCCAGGTGGCGGGCCGCCACCGCTCCTGCCAGCCCGGTGCGGAGATCAGTCAGGTACCCGTTGTCGAAGAGGGCGGCCCGGGGTATCCCGGTCCGGGAGTCGAGGACCATCATGAAGCCCCCCAGGCTGGGGAGCCCCCGGGAGGGATTGTCGAAGAAGCCGGCCGACACCTTGATGGCGATCCCGTCGTAGCCGGGCAGGTAGGCGGATTTGACGTCGATCTCCCCGTTGTGGGCGGGGACGTCGATGCGCATGATGGGAGGCATCTCCGCCTCCCCGCCGCTGATGAGCGGGTAGACCGCCTCCACCGCCTCCAGTTCCCCTTGCCCTGGCCCCACCAGGGAACGGATCGGCTCCTCGGTGAGGATGGTGATCTCGCCCATCAAACCGCAGAGAGAGCGTGGTCCAGATCGGCGAGGAGGTCGTCGGAGTCCTCTACTCCCGCCGAGTACCGGATGAGGCCCTCGGGGATCCCGAGGACGGCCCGCTGGGCGGCGGGAACCTCGACATGACTGGAGGTGGCGGGCGCTGCCACGATTGTCTCCACCGCCCCCAGGTTGGCGGCTGCGTGCACACGTCGCAGGGCAGGGATGAACTTGCGGACCGCCTCGAAATCACCCCGCAGGCCGAACGCCAGCATCCCGCCGTATCCCCGCATCTGACGTGAGGCGATCTCGTGGTGGGGGTCCGTGTCCAGGCCGGGGTAGTGAACCGCGGTCACCGCCGGATGCTCCCACAGGTGGCGGGCCACTACCAGCGCGTTGGCGTTCTGGCGCTCGACGCGGAGCTGGAGGGTCTTCATTCCCCGCACCAGCAGGTAGGCGGCCATGGGATGGAGGCTGGCCCCGTTGATCTCCCGGTAGCGGTAGATCCGCTCCACCAGGTCCTCCCGGCCCACCACCGCCCCGCCCAGGGCGTCGGCGTGGCCTCCCAGGTACTTGGTGGCGGAGTGGACAACCAGGTCGGCTCCCAGGGTGAGGGGGTTCTGGTTGATAGGGGTAGCGACGGTGTTGTCCACCACCACGACGGCGCCGGCGGCATGGCCCGCCCTGGAAAGCCGCTCCAGGTCCAGGACCTTGAGGGTGGGATTGGTGGGTGTCTCCAGGTAGAGGAGGTCGCAGCCGCGGGCCACCTCGCTCTCGATGGCGTCATGGTCGGAGGTGTCGCACAGCTCCACGTCGATCCCGTACTGGGGCAGGTAGCTGGAGAAGATCTGGTTGGTGCCCCCATAGGTGTCCTTCACCGACACCACCCGCTTGCCCGGTGCCAGCAACGCGAACAGCGTGTTGGATATGGCGGCCATCCCGGTGGAGGCCGAAGTGGCGGCCTCTCCCCCTTCCAGCAGCCGGATCTTCTCCTCGAACACTCCCACGGTGGGGTTGGTGTTGCGCCCGTAGATGTGGCCGCTTTCCACGCCCAGAGCCACATCCAGCCAGTGGTCCACGTCGTCGTACCCGTAGGAGACGCTGTGCACCACCGGGATCTGGGTGTGGGCACCCTGACGGGCGCGTTCCTCCCCAGCCCACACGGCCTGCGTTCCGGTACCCAGCCGTTCCTCGCCCATCTCGTCTCCTCTCATATCAGGGGGCGGGTCAGATACTCGTTGAACCGGGTCAACAGCATGACCATGTACTTGGAACGGATATCGGCGACATGGGCAGCCGAGCTCCCCTCCATGGCTTCCAGCGACTCGTCGATCTCGTCCAGTGTCACCTGCACCTCCTCCTCCCAGCTCATATCGGGAAGCAGCTGCATCCAGATCCGGCAGGTCTGGCGGAACAGCCGGTCCGTGATCTCGGCCAGTGCCTGGTTGCGGATCGTGCCCAGCATCGCCTCATGCAGCCGGTTGTAGATCTCGCCCAGCCGCCGGGGATCGGGTTCGGCGGCCACCTCCTCGACCTCGTCCCGGATGGACCGAACCTCCTCCAGCACCTCCTCGGGGACGGGCATCCGCATGAAGTCGGCGACGAGCCCCGCCAGCTTCACCCGGAGGGAGTAGGTGTCCCGCAGGTCCTTGAGGTCCACGGTGGAGACCGACGAACCGCCCCCGGGGGCGCGTGCCACCAGCCCGTCCAGGCGAAGCATGGTGAGCGCCTCCCGCACCGGAGTCCTGCTCACCCCGAACTCCTTGGCCAGGGCCTGCTCGCGCAACGGCGTTCCCGGCGGGAGGTCGAGCAGGCAGATCCTCTGCCGGAGCCGGACATAGACCGCTTCAGCGGCGGATCTCTGAGTCGTCTGGGTCATCGAGCTCGAGGGCCTTTCCGCACCTGGTCCGGGCCGCCCGATTCGTGACAGCCGTCCTCACGGACCGTGGTCGCGCGCACAGTATCGCATCCCTCCGACCTACTGAATCCCATCGGTATACAGTTGGGATTCGAGCGGGCTTCGATCTGCATCACCACTGGATGCTTATTACGGTGCCCGGTGTAGACCACAGGAGGAAGATGTGATCTCACGACTACTCAAAGCCAACAAGCTGATAGCGATCCTGTCCGTTCTTGCCCTGGTGCTGGCGGCTTGCGGCGGCGACGACGGTGCCGACACCACCGAAGCCGCCGATACGACCGAGGCGGCCGACACCACGGCGGCTCCGGACACCACGGCGGCTCCGGACACCACCGAGCCGATGGACACGACCACCACGGAGGCGATGGACACCACCACCACTGCCGCCGACGACGGCGAGGCTGCCTCCCTGGAGGAGATGTTCCCGGAGGGAGTCGTCCAGATCGGCATCGCCAACGAGGTGCCCTACGGATACGAGGGCGAAGACGGCGAGCCGACCGGAGAGGCTCCTGAGGTGGCCAAGGCCGTCCTCGGTGAGCTGGGCATCGACGAGGTGGAAGCGTCGGTGGTGGAGTTCGGCAGCCTGATACCCGGGATCCAGGCCGGACAGTTCGACATGATCGCCGCCGGGATGTTCATCAACCCGGAGCGGGCCGAGCAGGTGGCATTCTCTACCCCCGACTACTGCGCCACCACCGCATTCGGGGTGGCAGAAGGGAACCCTCTCGGGATCAGTGACTTCGAGTC
>JBKHJQ010000250.1:0-4599 GCA_046538055.1 Actinomycetota bacterium | reverse complement strand
GCTCCAAGCGGGCCAGGAGGCCATCCACCACCCGCCGGTGCTCGGCCAGGCGCTCCTGGCGGTTGTTGCGCCGTACCACCAGGAACGCCCCGCCCGCCGCCAGCACGATCACCGAGAAGCCCACTATCGGCACCACCCATCCGGGTCCCCCGCCGGTCTCTCCGGCGGGAGCCGGCTGCCCGTCCGTGCCGCTACCCGTGTACGCCTGGCGCAGTCCGGTCAGGATGGAGGTGAGGCCGGCGTCGAAGTCACCGCCCGCGAAGAAGTCGTCCCCCAGTGAGGCGATGTCGTCCAGCACCGAGCCGGACAGCTCCGCTCCCGGGCCGGTGACTATCTCGGTGCGGCGCTCGTCCAACGCCACCAGCACCACGATGCCGTCATTGTCCTGGGGATCCCCTACCCCCCAGGTGTTCCCCAGCTCCTCCGCGAACTCCCGCGGCTGGAGCGGGGCGGTCCCCTGCACGGTGACGACCGCGATCTCGTGGCCGACATCCTCCACGAACCGCCCGGCCGTCGCCTCCAGGCGGTCCCGGTCGGACAGGACCCCGGCTGAGTCGGTGACCCAACCCTCGCAGGTGAGGCCCCGGTACTCGGGGCACTCGCCCTCCTGGGCGGCTACGGGAAGAGCGAAGGCGAGGACGAGCAGCAGGGCGAGGGCGAGTCTGGGGCGCATGTCGGCCCTCCAGGCTAGGGGTGAGCGGATAGGAGCGGTGCCGACAGCGGATCCGGTCTCTCGGCCCGTGATCCCGTGCCCGGCGTGGCGTCGGGGAGCCCCCGCCGGCCCCCGTTCATCTTCGAGCCCTTCTCACCGCCCAGACGGCCAGCGCCGCCGCCAGTCCTCCTGCCACCGCCCCCGAGATGACCGGCACCGGTCGGGGGGTGCTTCTCACCTCCACCTCCCGGCGGAACTCGAGTATCTGCCAGTCCCTCTCCTCGGCGATGGCTCGCAGGTCCCGGTCGGGGTTGACCGCCACCGGATGCCCCACGGTCTCCAGCATGGGCAGATCGGTGGCCGAGTCGGAATAGGCGAAGGACTCCGCCAAGGAGACGTCGTGGCGGGCCGCCCACTCGCGGATCGCCTCCGCCTTGCCCGGGCCGTACGCATAGAAGTCGATGCCGCCGGTGTAGCGGCCCTCCTCATCCACCTCCGGGAGTGTGGCGATGATCTCTGTCAGACCCAGGTAGTGGCACAGCGGCTGGACGATCTCCAGGGGGCTGGACGACACCACCACCACCTGCCGTCCCACCCGGGAGTGCTCCGCGATGAGGGCGAGGGCCTCGGCATAGACGAGCGGAGCCACGATCTCTTCCACGGCCTCCTCCACCAGGCCGAGGATCTCGTCCTGCTTCCAGCCCCGGGTGAGCTCTCCCAGTTCCTGGCGGACGCGATCCAGCTGATCGTGGTCCGCTCCGAACATCTGGAAGTAGGCCTGGGCAGTGGCCGCCTTCAGCAGCGACGCACGGGTGAGGAGGCCGGCCTGGAAGAGAGGCTTGGAGAAGGCCAGCGTGGATGACTTGGCGATGACGGTCTTGTCCAGGTCGAAGAAGGCGGCCCCGGCCATCTGGTTTCCCTCCGGAGGGAAAGCCTAGGTGTATTGCTCGATGGGGATATGCGGGATCCGTCGCTCTCAGGTCGAGGCGACCTCGCCCGCGTACGTAGATACCTGTCAAGGGGAGGACTCAAACCCTCCAATGTACGGGCTGGAGGTTCGCCCGAGAAGGCCTTCACGGCACGGTGGGGACTCCGTACGTTTCCGCCGGTATGGACACGTCCGCAACTACCGGCTCGCTTCCCGTGGGGGTGCGGGGTCTCGGTGATCAGGTGCTGTCCGCCCTGGCTCCGCTGGGCCTGGCGATGGCGGCGGGAACCGCCCTCGTCGTGGACCTCGACGACGAGGGTCTGGGCTATCCGGGAGGGCGAACCCTGTCCCAGGTGGCAGCGGAGGGCCCCCGCCGATCGGAGATCCGCCCGGAGGGTGAGGGAGTGGCGATCCTCCCCAACGGTGGGGCCGACCCGGACTCCGCGTTGGAGATCGTCGAGAGCCTGGCCCATTCCTGGCCGGCGGTGGTGGTGCGGGTCGGCTCCCGGCCGGTCCCCTGGCCGGTCATCCCCGTTCGGCCCCTGTGGCCGGGGTTTCTCGCTCCGGAGGGGGAGCGAGCCGCGGTGTGGCAGCGGGTGCCGGGAGGGACGGACCCACCCGGACCGGGACCGGTGCTGCCCCCTCCCGGGCGCCGAACGATGATCGCTCTCCTCTCGGGAAGGCGCCCGGTGCGGAGCCGGTGGGTGCGGGCGTGGCGAGACGTGTGGGAGCTGCCGTGGCGGTGATCGAGCGAATGGTCCGTCAACTGGTGGCCTCCGACGTTCCTCTGGATCGGCACCGCCTGACCGAGGCTGCTCGCAGGTTGGCTCGCACGGAGGCACCCCTGGCCGGAGCGGAGCTGATCGAGTCGGTGGTGGACTCGATCATCGGCCTGGGTCCCCTGGAGGTCCTCCTCCGCGATCCCGAGGTGAGCGACGTCCTGGTGAACGGACACGCCGAGGTGTGGGTGGAGCGCCGGGGGGTCATGGAGAGGTCACCTGTCTGCTTTCCCGACGACGCCGGGGTGGTTGCGGCCGTGGAGCGGGTGATAGCCCCGCTGGGTCTGCGACTCGACCGATCCTCCCCGGCGGTGGACGCCCGGTTGGACGACGGCTCCCGCCTGCACGCCGTGGTGCCTCCTGCCTCGGTGGACGGGCCGGTAGTCGCGATTCGCCGCTTCACCCAGGCCGTGAGCGACCTGGATTCCTTGATCGGGGCCGGATCGGCCACACCCGCCCAGGTGGAGACGCTGCGAGGGCTGGTGGAGGAACGCAGGAACATCGTGGTGTCCGGTGGGACGGGAGCCGGGAAGACCACACTCCTCAACCTGCTCGCAGCCGAGATCCCCGCCGCCGAGAGGGTGGTGACCATCGAGGACTCCGCCGAGCTGTCCCTCCCCGGCCACGTGGTCAGGCTGGAGGCCCATCCGGCCAACGCCGACGGTCACGGCGGTGTGTCTGTCCGGGACTTGCTGCGATCGGCACTCCGCCTTCGCCCCGACCGGATCATCGTCGGCGAGGTGAGGGGGAGTGAGGCCCTGGACATGGTGTGGGCGCTCAATACGGGTCATCGGGGCAGCCTCTCCACCGTCCATGCCAACTCCCCCGAAGAGGCGCTATGGCGTCTGGAGACTCTGGCCCTCGCCGACGGAGGGGTGGCCGAGACGGCCGTCCGCCGCCAGATCGAAAGCGGCATCCACTTCGTCGTGCAGGTGGAGCGTTCTCCCGCAGGTCGGAAGGTCTCTGACGTCCGGGAGGTAGGGGGATGATGGAGGCGGTCCTCCTGGCGGCGGGACTGGTTGCCGGGGCCGAACCTCGCCGGCTCGCCCTGGCGGCGGGAGCGGTGTGGGCCCCGCTACCGGCGGCGCTCGCCGTGGCAGTGGCGGTGGTCGTGGGACGCCGGGCCCAGCAGAGGGACTCCCTCGGTTCCGACGTGCGGTTCGCCGAGGCGGTGGTGGGAGAGCTGCGCTCCGGTGCCTCCCTTCGCAGCGCCCTCCGAACCGCCTGCGGGGGCCGTCCCGGGAGCGATCGCATCGTCCGGCGGCTGGAGGTGGGCGAGCCCTTGCCTGAGGCAGCGAGCGGACTGGCCGAGATCCTGCCCTCGATCGGGCACCTGGTGGAGACGGCCGTGGCGGTGGGGGGAGGAGGCGGCCGGATGCTCCCGATCTTCGAGGAGCTCATGGTCCACGCCGCCGCTCAGGATGCCGCCGCCTCCGAGCTGAGGACGGCCCTGGCGCCGGTGCGGGCATCCATGACCCTCCTGGTGGGAGCGCCCCTGATCTATCTGGGCTGGTCTGTGGCCACGGGGCGAATGGCCCGACTCCTGGCCCTTCCCGGCGGTATGTGGCTGGCGGCCGTGGGAACCGGCCTGTTCGCTGCGGGGATCGGGACCATGCTGGCTCTGGCCAGGGCGGGGCGATGAAGCGGGTCGTGGCGGCGGCGTGCGGTGTGACCGTGGCGGGGATGCCGGGCGCCATCGTGGCTTTGGCAGTCGTCCAGGTGCTTCCTCTTCTCCGGCGTCGCCGCCGCCACGGTCCGGACGCCATGGAGGTGGCGGCCCGCCTCCTGGTCCTCACCGGTTCGGGGCTCCCGCTGGTGGCGGCCCTGGAACGGAGCGCTGCCTCCGTCCCGGAGCTGCAACCCGTCGCCCGGAGGGCCCGTCGTCTGGGATCCGCCGCCGCTCTCGCCTCGGCCGAGGGGCCGCTGGCGCCGCTTCTGAGGCGACTGGCCGACGCGGCCGCCTCCGGCTCGCCCCCCGAGCCCGCTCTCCGCTCCTACATAGAGGTGGAGCGGCGCCGGCGCCTGACCCAGGCGGTAGACCGGGCGCGACGGCTCCCGATCCGGCTGATGGTCCCGATGACCTTGCTGGTTCTCCCCGGGTTCGTGCTCATGGTCTACGGGCCGACGTTCATCGACATCGTCACGTCGTTGCTCGGCCCGCTGGCCGGGTGAGCGCCGAGAACTCACTTCCCCCCGTAGCCGGCCGGACGCCGGCAGCGACAAGGAAGGAGCGTCACATG
>JBKHJQ010000249.1:0-4605 GCA_046538055.1 Actinomycetota bacterium | reverse complement strand
TACCACCCGACGCAGGCTCTCGCCGACCTTATGACCGTCCGGGAGAATCGCGGCCGGTCGACCGAGTAGGAGGGAAGATAGGCGTCGAAGGTCATGGCGAGGCGGCGCATGAAGAGCCGTCCCAGGTCCGTGGCGCGCATTCCCTGGCCGTCGAGTGAGGCCAGGCCCTCATCCACCAGGCCATCGGGCCGGGTCATCGACTCCAGTTCGGCGGCGAAGTAGGCGGGGGCATCGACGCCGAATCGCCCACTGACATCCGACCAGCGCACCCGGCCCGCGCACATCAGCCGGTCGATCACGTAGCGGCGGATGCGATCGTCGAAGGTGGGGACCAGGCCCCGCTCGGTGGTGAGCTCCCCGGCGGCGGCGTCTTCCAGGTAACTCGCCAGCCTCCGGTGGTTCTGGGCGTAGACGCCGTCCAGGTCGGAGATGCCGGAGGTGCCGAGCGCGACCACGTCGGTCTCGGGGGTGGTGGCGTATCCCATGAAGTTGCGAGTGAGAAGGCCCTCCCGGGCAGCCGTCGCCAGGCCGTCGTCGCGGCGGGCGAAGTGGTCCATGCCCACGTGCGCGTAGCCGGCGGACGTGAGGGTCTCGATCAGCTGCGCCAGCATCTCCAGTTTCTCCCCGGGGTCGGGAAGGGCGGAGGGATCGATCCGGCGCTGGTGACGGCGCATCCACGGGACGTAGGCGAAGGAGTAGGCTGCGAGACGCTCCGGTCGTAGCTCCAGCACTTCCTCCAGAGTGTTGGCCATGGTGGCGGTCGTCTGGCCCGGGAGCCCATAGACCAGGTCCAGGTTGATGGAAGGGAAGCCCATGGCGCGGGCGGATCGGAGCAGCCGGGCGGTCTGCTCGTGCGTCTGCCGTCTCCCGATCAGCTCCTGGACTCGAGGATTCACGTCCTGCACTCCCGCCGAGATGCGGTTGAAGCCCAGGTGCCGCAGTGCGGATAGGTGTCCGGCCGTCGTGACCCGGGGGTCCACCTCGATCGAGAGCTCGGCATTCGGCAGCACGGTGAAGCTCTCCAGCAACCCCCGGTGCAGGTCGATCATCTCTTCGGGTGAGAAGAAGGTGGGCGTCCCTCCTCCCCAGTGGTACTGGACCAGCTCCCGCCGCCCGCCGAGATGTGTGGCCACCGTCGCAGCCTCGCGTTGGAGTGCTGTGCGGTACCGCTGGGGCAGGCCCTCGTTGCGGGTGACGACCACGTGGCAGGCACAGAACGAGCACCGCGCCTGGCAGAAGGGGAGGTGGACGTACAGGGAGAGGGGCCCCGGCCGCCCGGCGGCCGAACGCAGCACCTCCCGATGCTCTCGCTTTCCGTAGGACTCGTCGAACTCGAGGGCGGTGGGATAGGAGGTGTAGCGGGGGCCGGGACGGTCGTGGCGGGCGATCAGGTCGGCTGTGACGGGGATCATCGACCGGCCGGGTCGAGTCGAGCCGGGAGGGGTGTCGCCGGGCGGACGCCTGCCACCTGATGTCCATCCGTAGCCGGACCGGAGCGGAGGCCCAGCACCGCCAGGGACAGTCCCGCCACCACCAGGGTGGTCTGGTACGTGCTGATCAGGCCGAACCCTCCCGCGCCGAGAAGGATCACACCTGCCGCCACCAGCCCATCGCCGGTCTGGAGGGCGCTCCATACGGTCGTGACGGCTGCTCCCGCCGCCACCCCGTACAGGAGAGGGGCCAGCCCGGCCGGGATCCCGAAGGACCACAGCACGAGGACTGCGGTGGTGGAGGAGGCAGCCGCCAGGGCTCCCAGGACCGCGGCAGCAGTGATCGCTCCGGCCACGACCGCTCGCCGGGAGGGGCGTCCGCGGAGGAGAAGCGGAAGCGAGGAGGCGGCCACCACGGCGATGACGTCCCCCGCCAGCAGCAGGCTGCCCACCTCCCCGCCGCTGAGCCCGCCTCCCGGTCCCTGGAGGAGTATGCCGGTTGCTCCCAGACCCAGCGCGATGGCCCACATGAGCAGGGGAATGGCTTTCAATCCCAGGGGAACGGCGGCTCCGGCCGCCAGACCCACCGCCCCCAGTCCCAGCCAGCCGGCCAGCGACGGGGGGATCCCTCCCAGCCCGGCCGTGACAGATGAGAGGGCCGCCAGCCCCAATGCCCCGGCCAGCGGCCACGCACCAGAGGGTCGGAATCGAACAACCACGGCAGCCAGCACGACTCCCAGAGCCGCCAGCAGCACCACCGCCAGGTAGAAGGCCAGGCGTCCTGTCTCGGCCAGCGCCGCCAGGGGCCCCGATAGCACATCCATCCCGGGGATATGCACGAAGGTACGGGTGGCGATCCGGAGGAACACCAGCTCCCCAAGAGCCGCCACTGCCGTCCACCAGGCGAGCCGCGCCAGCAGCCGGTTCATGGGGAGATGCCGGGCTTGCGTTCGCGGAGAGCGAAGAAGACCACACCCACCAGGAGGAGGCCACCTGCCGCCGGGACCACCATCACCCGCCACGGCGTGGACTCTTGGGTCTGGCCGGGAGGAGCCTGATCGGTGGGGCGAACCTGGACGAAGGACGAGACGGACTTGATGCCGTTGCGGTGCTCGAGTGCTCCGTTCCACACCGCGATGGCCGTGTCGATGGGGGTCTGGTCGACGAACGCCGGCTGCAGGGGGCCGGTCGAGTCCATGTCACGGCTGAAGACGACCATCCAGCTGGAACCCTGGTGCACTCCTTGGCCGGTCACCGCCTGCCCTTCGGCGGCGGTGAGCGTGCTGAACCCTCCCGCCAGGAGATTCTGCACCGCACCGGACGACGAGGCCATCGGGTTGCCGACCGCCCCGGCCGCCAGGTATGCCTCATCGTCGGATGGGTAGAGATCGACGTAGTCCCCATGGTCGTCGGGGATGCCTTCCTGGAGGTCGGCTCGCCAGTGCCAGATATTGACCGCCTGGTCGGCCTGGCCCATGCACAGCGCCGGAACGACGCTGCCCCCTTCGGCCGGGAACTGGACGGCCGCAGCATCCGAGAAGTCCTCCACCCGGGCGGTGCTCACGTCGGCCGTGGAGTCCGCCCACTCCAGCATGACGAACAGTTGCCCGTCCCAGTGGGCCGCTCGCACCGCTACCCGGCCCACCTCTCCGCCTCCCATGGGTGGTGTGACATTCTGAGGGGTGGTCGACACCCACACGGGGGGAATCGACTGCCAGGTCTCGGAGCTGCCGTCGAGACCCGGATCGGCCGAGAGGCGCCAGGCTCCCACCACCGCGGTCTGGGCGGTGGCCGGCTGTGCCTCCGTCACCCGCAGTCCCAGCGCCAGCACCAGCAGTGCCGCGAACAGGCCAGCTGTGCGGGTTCGCGACATCAGCCGGCTCCCGTCGGGCAGGGACCGCAGCTTCCGTCGTCGGGCAGGTCCTGGGGCAGAGGGTCGGAGGCCACCTCGGCGGGTGTGACCCCGAGAGCGGCAACGTCGGCGTCGATCCACCGCTGCGTCAGCTCCCCCAGCATCCTGTACCACCCATGGGCCGCCACTGCCGCCGACCGCCGGCCGAAGGCAGGACCCCAGCAGGCGAGGTGATCGCCCAGGAATGACATCATCGTCTCCCGGCACACCTCCACCTGCTCCGGTCCCAGCGTCTGGAGTGCGTGCAGCTCCTTGCGGCACAGCAAGGAGCAGAACTCCAGCTCCACCACGATGTGGTCGGGTCGCTCCCGCTCCTCTCCGCCCACCCGGAGCCCATGAGCACGGTAGAAGCCGGCAACGTCGGCCAGCAGGTCCATCTGGCGGAAGAGGTCATCGCCCCGATAGGCGGTCTCGTAGCCGGGGGCGTCCTGGTGGGCGACGGGAGGGAACAGGAGGAGATGCGCCTCGGCGAGCTCCTCCCAACTGGCCGGCGCCGCCTCGGCCAGCCCGTCGAGGGCTGCTGCCACCGGCCCGGGGAGGAGGAGCATGGTGGCGGCGGGCAGGAGCGACTCTTCGATTGCCCGCCAGCGGTCGGGACCGGGAGTGGCCAGTCCGTACGCCAGGAGGGAGTACATCGTCGCCCTCCCGGCGCAGGCCACCATCTGCTCCTCGCGGGAGGGGGCGGCGGCGATCGGGTCCGTCATAGGGAGTTGATCTTTCCGGGACGCTCGTACATGGGTTCCTCCACGCTCACCCGCACCACTTCCCGGCCCTGGTGATCGAAGCCCACGGCGGTGTCGTTGTAGATGGGGAAGCTCTCCCCGGCCACGCTGATCTCTCCTACCTGTTCGCCTTCCTCCACGTCGAAGGAGAAGACCATCTGCTGGGAGGCGCGGAACAGCTGGAGGACGGCCAGGAGACGACGGGAGGGTCGGGTGTAGGCCTCGATGGCGTGGTCCACCCCCGGTCCGAACATCTGGCGCAGGTAGGGACGGGGGACCCAGCGGGGAGGGATGTAGTAGATGTTCGGCTGAGTGCCGAACTGGGGGTAGAGAGGGAGGGCTACCCGCTCCTCATGGACCAGGTAGTAGAGGGGGTGGCCGGGGTCCTCCACCCAGGAGCCTTCCTCATCCACCGACACGAGGCCGTGGAGCCTGATCTTTCCCACGCAGGCAGCCATGCAGCGGGCCTCCATCGGCTCTCCCTCTGTGAGGGGGTCGGATCCCTCCACCCGTGGGTAGCAGCCGATGCACTTCTCGGAGG
>JBKHJQ010000248.1:0-4613 GCA_046538055.1 Actinomycetota bacterium | reverse complement strand
GTTCACTGGTGTTCTACCAGTCGACGTCCGCGGCAGCCGGACTGCTGGAGATCCAGCGACGTATCGGGGGACGGATGAGGGAGAGAGGAACCATGTCAGATCTGACGATCACGAAGCGATCGACCATTCGGTCAGTCCTTCAAGGCATGCAACCTCATGTGATCTTCAAGCGAGCTCAGGTTGAACAAGGCCTGAGGCTCCTCGATCGCCTTCCACCACCAAAGGACCCTCGAGGGTTCTTGGAAGTTTGCGAGATGATTGACGAATTCGCATCCCTAAACTTCTCCAAGTCAGGGACCAATACCGCGGCGTCGGTCAGGTTCTCCTTGGAAAGCATGGGTTTGCTGGTCCCTGTAACGACTGATCCGAAAGGAGAGGCGCAGCTCACGATCTTCTAGAAAGATCTAAACTACGAGTTGCGCAATACGCCAGCTCCCCGAAAGGGGATGAAGGGATAGTCTATACCCTCAGTGATGAGGGAGTAATATGCGTGAGACAGTTCGGTCCCTATCCGCCGCAGGCGTAGGAAGTTTGAGAGGAGCTGTCCCTAGTACGAGAGGACCGGGATGGACGTACCTCTGGTGTGCGAGTTGTCCTGCCAAGGGCACTGCTCGTTGGCTATGTACGGACGGGATAAGCGCTGAAGGCATCTAAGTGCGAAGCCCACCTCGAGATGAGACTTCCCACGAGGCAACTCGGTAAGGCTCCTGGTAGAAGACCAGGTTGATAGGCCGGAGGTGTAAGCACAGCGATGTGTTGAGCTGACCGGTACTAATAAGCCGAGGGCTTGGATTCGAATTTCACAGACTCGTGCTCGCTATGGAGTGCTCGGGGTTGCCGAGGACTCGAAGATCTGCCCGGTGGCGATAGCGGCGGGGAACCACCCGTTCCCATTCCGAACACGGAAGTTAAACCCGCCAGCGCCGATGGTACTTGGGGGGCAACCCCCTGGGAGAGTAGGTCACCGCCGGGCATAAAACGACGAGAGGCCGCCACTCCTTGAGGACTGGCGGCCTCTTTGGTATGGCAGGAGAGAAGGCAGCATCGATGGCCGCCCAAAAGGACAAAGGAGCCGGCAAGGGCAAGGGCTCGGGCCGCCGCAAGCCTTCCCGCCCCCAGGACGGCCGCCGGAAGCGGGAGAACCGCTCCATCACGTCGGTGCCCGCCGGAGATCTCCCTCGCTGGGTGAGGGAGGAGGTGACCCGCACCGCCCCCAAGGCGAGAAGGGAGCCTGCCCTGGCGCACCTCGCCCGGGCCGTGGGCGACTTCGCCGATGAGCGCTATGCCGCCGCCCTGGGACAGCTCAGGAAAGCCAAGCAACTGGCACCGCAGGCGGCAACCATCCGGGAGCTGCTGGGCCTCTCCGCCTACTACCTGGAGCGCTGGGACGAGGCCCTGCGGGAACTGCGAACCTTTCGCCGCATCAGCGGTGAAGCCACCCAGGTGCCGGTGGAGATGGACTGCCTTCGCGCTCTGGGCCGCACCGAGGACGTGGAGAAGACCTTCCGCCAGCTCCGCGACCTGGCACCCGGGCCCGAGACCGACGACGAGTCACGGGTGGTCTTCGCCTCCTCCCTCCTGGAGCGGGGGCTGGTATCGGACGCCTGGAAGGTGATCAAGCCCGGCCGACTCACGTCCAATCCCCGACCCTCCTCCCTTCGCCGCTGGTATGTGGCCGCCCGGGTAGCGGCCGCCGCCGGCGACACGAAGGCTGCACAGCGCCTGGCAGACGCCATCGCTGACGCCGACGGGGACTTCCCGGGACTGGCCGAACTGAAGGCGGAGATCGCCTCTTCCACCTCCTCCTGACGCGGTTCCACCACCTGCGTGCCACCCGTCACGGGCGGCTTACCCGTCTCTTGACACGGGGGGTATGGTGAGAGGGTCGGGCCCGGAGGGGGCCCGACCCCACCGTCCGCCCACGAGCCCCGAGGAGCGCGTATGCCCTGGTACTGGACCGATGACCTCGCCCGCACGCTGATCGACTCCGGAACGGTCGATTCGTCCCGTGTCGCGGGCTGGCTGTCGACGCCGGTGGCGATCCGCCGCGGGGAAGAGGACCCCGATGCGGTGGGACTCTCGCTCCTCGAAGACGAGGAGGGGGAGCCACCCTCCCTGCCGGTGGCCGCCTGACCCATGCGGCGATTGCTGGCCCCGCGCTGGCTGATCGCCCATGCGGTGGTCCTGGTGGTGTGCATAGGGTGTGTCGTCGCCGGCTTCTGGCAACTCGACCGCCTCCAGCAGCGCCGCACCACCAACGCCGTGCATGAGGCCCGCTTCCAGGACGAGCCCTTGCCGATCTCCCGGCTGGTCGATCTGAGTGGAGGCGATGTGCAGTCCCTGGAGTACCGGCGGGCGGAGGCCACCGGGATCTTCGATCCCTCCCGGGAGCTGCTGGTCCGATCCCAGGTCTTCGGGGGCCAGGCAGGATTCGACGTCGTGACGCCACTGGTCCTGGATGAGGGAGGCACGGTTCTGGTGAACCGGGGGTGGGTGCCTCTGGAGTTCGATGAGACGCCGGTCACCGCCGCGCCGCCTCCGGAGGGGCGCACCACGGTGGAAGGCGTGGTCCGACCATCCCAGGAGAGGGGAGCCCTGAGCCGCCAGGACCAAGCCGACGATCGAGTGGTATCCCGAATCGACCTGGACCTCCTGGAGGGAGTCGTGGCCGATGACCTCCTGGGGGTATACCTGGAGGTGACGGGCAGCCAGGACGCCACCCAGCTGCCCGTTCCGGCCTCCGCTCCCGACTTCAGCGACGAGGGACCGCATCTCAACTACGCCATCCAGTGGTTCTCGTTCGCGGCCGTGGGAGCCATCGGCTATGGATTTCTCCTCCGAAGGGGGGTGCGCCGAGGCTCAGGCGGCCAGGTCCGCCACCGCCTGGACGCCGGGCAGCCGGAGGAGATCGGCCCCCGCTAGCCGGATCTTGGCTGTGCGGGTGCCGGCTCCTATCACGACCGAGGGCACTCGGGTGACGGCCGAGTCCACCCAGACCGCCAGCTCGCGGGGAAGCCCCGGAACGGTGACACCCCCGATCTCCATTCCCGTCAGCTCGGCTGTCAATTCGGCGGGGGCGAAGGACACCTTCCGCACGCCCAGGCGGCGGCGCACGACGCCGTTGACGTCCAGCCGGGTGGTAGCCAGAGCTACGCAGGCAGCGTTGTGTCCGGGCGGCCGGCGAGAAGCCACCACGATGGTGTTGGCCGATTCGCCCGGATCCACCCCGTAGGCGCGACAGAAGTCGGCCGTATCGGCCAGCTCGGGGGCACACGGCATCACCTCGTAGGGTATGTCCGCTTCCTCCAGGGCCCCGAGCACCCGGGGGTCGGCTGCCATGCCCGAACTCTAGGCCCTGTAGCCTCCGTTACCCTGCCCTCTCATGCCGTCGGTGACCGTGGTGGGAAGCGTCAACCTGGATCTCGTGGCCACTTGCCCGCGCCTGCCCCGGCCCGGTGAGACTGTGAGTGCCACCCACTTCGCCCGCTATCCGGGGGGAAAGGGCGCCAACCAGGCCCTGGCCGCTCGGAGAGCAGGAGCGGACGTGACCCTCATCGCCGCCGTTGGGGACGACCCCCAGGCCGGGGAGGCAACCGGCCTGCTCCGTGACTCGGGGATGGACCTGTCCCGGATGGTGCGCTCCGTTCAGCCCACCGGCACAGCCCTTATCACGGTCGATCCCCACGGGGAGAACCAGATCGTGGTGGTCCCGGGGGCAAACGGCGACCTACGCCCCCAGCAGGTGAACGCCTCGGGATCGGATGTGGTGCTGTGCCAGCTCGAGATCCCACCGGAGGCCGTCGAGGCGGCCGCCGTCACTGCCTCGGGCCTGCTTTGCCTGAATGCTGCCCCTGCCGGTTTCGTGCCTCCCGAGGTGCTGGAGAGAGCCGATGTGATCCTCGTCAACGAGAGCGAACGGGCCGAGATGTCCGACGTCCTCGCCACCGTCTCCGCCCTGGTCGTGGTCACGCTGGGAGCTGCGGGGGCGCAGGCCCTCCGCGAGGGGCGGCTGGTGGCCGAAGCCCGCCCGCCTGCTGTGGATCCGGTGGACACGGTGGGAGCCGGCGACGCCTTCTGCGGCGCATTCGTCACCGCCCTGGGTGGAGGGGCCTCCGTTCAGGCGGCGCTGACCCGCGCCTGCGCGGCCGGAGCCCTCGCCACCACCCGGCCGGGTGCGCAACCGTCCCTACCCACCGCCGCCGAGATCGAGGAAGTGATGACAGGATGAGCATCCCGGTAGTGATCGACTGCGATCCCGGCCACGACGACGCCATCGCCATCCTCCTGGCGCTGGCCAGCCCGGAGGTGGACCTGGTGGGGATCACCACCGTGGCCGGCAACTCCAGCCTGGCGAACACCACCCGCAACGCCCTCACCGTGCTGGAGGTGGCCGAGCGCCCCGACATCCCGGTGGCGCCGGGATGCGACCGTCCCCTGGTCCGAACCCTCCGTATCGCCGACCATGTCCACGGGGACAGCGGCATGGACGGTCCCGTCCTGGATTCACCCGCCCTCGAGCCGCTCGACGTCCATGCCGTGGACTTCCTGGCCAGAACCGTGGAGGCCAGCCCGGAGCCGGTGACCCTGATACCCACCGGCCCGCTCACCAACAT
>JBKHJQ010000247.1:0-4638 GCA_046538055.1 Actinomycetota bacterium | reverse complement strand
CTCCTCCCATCCCGCCCAGCCCGGCGGTGAGCGTGAGCGTGCCGGCCAGCGTCCAGCCGTAGCGCTTCTCGGCGATGGCGGCGAACGTCTGGTAGGTGCCCTGGAGGATCCCCTGGGTGCCTATGTAGATCCAGGATCCGGCCGTCATCTGCCCGTACATCATCAGCCCCGCCTCTTCCAGCTCCCAGAAATGCTCCAGGGTGGCCCAGCGGGGAACCAGGAGCGAGTTGGCGATGAGCACCCGCGGCGCCATGTCGTGGGTGGGAAAGACCCCCACGGCCTTGCCGGACTGGACGAGGAGCGTCTCGTCGCTCTCCAGCCTCTCCAGGGTGCGGACGATGCCGGTGAGCGCCTCCACCGACCGGGCCGCCTTGCCTTGGCCCCCGTACACCACCAGGCGCTCGGGATCCTCGGCCACCTCCGGATCGAGGTTGTTGAGCAGGCAGCGGAGCGCCGCCTCCTGCAGCCAGCCCGGGGTGTGGAGGGTGTCACCCCGGGGTGCCCGCAGCGGGAAGCTGAGGTCGATCATGCCCTCCGAGGCTACGTCCTCCCCACCGTTCTCGCGCAACTGCGGCCCATGGGCCGCAGTTGATGCGCGAAAACGGTGTTTCGGGTCAGGTGAGGAGGAGCTTGGCCAGCCGCATGCGGGTGATGGTCAGCCCGACCAATCCCAGACCCACCAGGAAGGCGACGTGACCCAGCATGGAGATGTCGACCACCCCCAGCATGAACCCCCGGGTCAGCTCCACCCCGTGGTAGAGGGGCGACAGCCTGGTCACGGCCTGCAGCGCCGGGGGGTAGAGGTCGAGGGGATAGAAGGTGGCCGAGAAGAGGAACAGAGGGAGCGTGACGAGCTGGACCATGTCGAAGTCCTGCCAGCTCTTCATCCAGGTGGTGGCGGCGAACCCGCAGGAGGCGAAGGCGAACCCGATGAGGACGGCGGCCGGGAGAGCCAGGATCCACATCCAGCCCCGGGTCAGGCCCATGACCAGGGCGACCACCAGGAACCCGGCCGCGTACAGCAGACCCCGGATCAGACACCATGTGATCTCGCCCACCGCGATGTCCATGGGCTTCATCGGGGTGGTGAGCATCCCGTCGTACACCTTGCCGAACTTGAGCTTGAAGAAGATGTTCATGGTGGATTCGAACACGGCTCCGTTCATGGCCGACGCGCCCAGCAGGGCAGGAGCCACGAACACCGGGTAGGGGACCTCCTGACCCCCCGGTCCCGTCACGCCTCCCACCAGGGCGCCCAGCCCCACCCCGATGGAGAACAGGTAGAAGACCGGCTCGAAGAACCCGCTGAACACCACCTTCCAGAGCCGCCGGTAGACGAGGAGATTGCGTTCCAGCAGGCGGTCGGCCCGCAGCCGGCGCCGGATGGGGGGAGGGGTGGCGGTGCCCGGGCCCGAGCTCATCTCTTGAGCCTCCGGTCCAGGTGACGGATGGCGAGGAACCATGCTCCGGCGGTCATGACCGCCAGGTACAGCAGGTGCACCCACATGGGGATGGAGGAGACGACCGGCGCCCCTGCCTCCGGCAACGCCACCTTGCGCACCAGCTCCACCGAGTGGAAGAGCGGGGTGGCCACCGCCACCGGCTCCAGCCAGTCCGGGAGCTGGGACACGGGGAAGAACGTCCCCGAGAACAGGAACATCGGCACGATCCCGAATCGCATCATGGTGGTGAGGCCGGTCTCATCCTCCAGGCGGGCGGTGATGGCCGTGGCCGTCGCCTGGAACGCCAGACCACCCAGGGCGGCAGGGACCAGCGCCAGGAGGGCGGGGAGGGGATCGATGGCACCGAACAGGCTGGCGATGACCGCGAAGACCCCCACGGTGAACGTCAGATGTATTGCCCCCCACATGAGCATGCCGTTTATGAGGTCGGCCACCGAGAGAGGAGTGACCAGGACGGCGTCGAAGGTCTTGCGCCACTTGATCCCGGCCATGACCGGCCACGCCCCCTCCCCGAAGCCGGTCTGCATGGCGTTGGCCGCCAGCAGGCCGGTCGCCACGAAGGTGAGGAAGGGGATGGGCAGCTGGGTGTCACCCGCTCCCCGGTCCACCATGGTGCCGAGGGCGAATCCCATGCCCGCCAGGAAGAGGACGGGGTTGAGGAAGGTGGAGATGATCCTCCCCCGCCAGGTTCGCCGGTAGCCGACGTAGTTCGACTCGAGGACATGGACGGCGTTGGTGACCGACGCCATCAGTCGACCAGCCTCCGGCCTGTGAGATGGAGGAACACGTCCTCCAGCGAGGAGCGGCGGGTGAGACGCTGCTCGAAGGAGATCTGCCGGCCGTGGATCTCGTCGATGAGGCCGTCGGCGTCGTCGGTGTAGAGCAGCACCCGGTCTGCCAGAGCCTCCATCCGCTTGGACAGGCCGTCGAGCGCCTCCACTCCGCTCTCGACGGCCCCGGGGGCGAAGCGCAACTCCACCACCTCCTTGGTGGAGAAGCGGCGGATCAACTCGGAGGGGGAGCCCTCCGCCACGATGTCTCCCTTGTCCATCACCACCAGGCGGTCGCACAGCTGCTCCGCCTCGTCCATGTAGTGGGTGGTGATGACGAGCGTCGAGCCTCGCTGCTTGAGCCGGTAGAGGCGGTCCCAGAGGACGTGGCGGGCCTGCGGGTCGAGCCCTGTGGTGGGCTCATCCAGGATCACGAGATCCGGGTCGTTGATGAGGGCCCGGGCGATCACCAGCCGCCGCTTCATCCCCCCCGAGAGGGACTCGACCCGGGCGTCCCGCTTCTCCTCCAGCTGGGCGAAATCCAGAAGCTCGTCGGTCCGGTGGCGGATCACCGGCTTGGGGATGTCGTGGTAGCGGCCATAGATGTAGAGGTTCTCTGCGACCGTGAGCTCCTCGTCCAGGTTGTTCTCCTGGGGAACCACGCCCAGCCGGCTCCGGATGAGGGCACCGTCGGCGACAGGGTCGAGGTCGAACACGGTCATCCGACCGTCGCTGATCGGGCTGACGGTGGTGATCATCTTCATGGTGGAGGTCTTGCCGGCTCCGTTGGGGCCCAGGAAGCCGAAGGCCTCCCCGGGGCGTATCTCGAAGTCGACGCCGTTCACCGCCACGAAGTCGCCGAAGCGCTTGACGAGGCCGCGGGCTTGCACGAGGGGATCGGGCATCGGCTTCACGCTACCGGGCCGGTAGGACATGTCGTGAGCGGATTTCTGCATGGACCCCACGCTACGACTTCGAGTGCACTCGAAGTCAAGGGCGTCCCTGTGCCATGCACGGATCCGGTCCACCCGCCCTGGCCCGGGGTCTATGGTCGTGGGGCTCATGCACGCGGAGGACACTCGGATCGACCGTCCGATGGGACGGGAGCGCGAGATAGGGGTGATCCTCGAAGAGGTGGGTCGCCGGGGATCCTGCTACATCAGTGGCTCGGCCGGCATCGGCAAGTCGATGGTCCTGCGGGAGGTGCGGCGCCGCCTCCTCGAGGCCGGTGCCGACGTCCTCTCCATCAGCGGGATGGAGGCCACCGCCCTGGTGCCGCTGGCGCCGCTCCTGCGCCTGTGTCCTCCCGGGGCGGACGACGCCGGGGCGGCCATCATCGCCGAGCTGTACCGGCGGTCACGTTCGTCGGAGGTGGTGGTGATCGTCGACGACGCCCACCTCCTCGACGATGCCACCGCCGCCATCGTTCGCCAGCTGGCGACCGCCGACATCCTGGGACTGGTGGTGGCCCACCGCGACGGAGAGGCGGTGCCGCCTCCCATTCGCTCGATCCGGGAGGAGGATCTCGGCAGGCACGTCGAGATCTCCCCCCTCGACCGCCGGTCCATCGCCCAACTGGCCGAGCACCTGCTGGGGGCAACCGAGCCGAGGACGCTCGACTGGATCTGGCAGCACAGCCAGGGAAACCCCCTGTACACGCGAGAGTTGATACTCGCCGGGGTCCAGACCGGGGCGCTGCAGGAGAAGGCGGGCCGCTGGATAGCGGTCGACGCTCCGGTCTGGACGTCGCGGCTGCACGCCCTGGTGGCGAGGCGGCTGGCCGGCCTCACCCCGGAGGAGCGCGGTTGCCTGCAGCTCGTGGCGGTGGCCGGGCGCCTCCCGGTCGGGATCCTGGGCGAGCTATCCGGCCTGGAGACGGTCTTTGAGATGGAGAGGCGCGGTCTCCTCCTGGTGGACGGGCAGACGGCCGAGATGGGCCACCCGCTGTACGGAACAGCCGTTCTGGCCACGATGTCGGACGCCCGGACCCGGGACGCCTCCCTGCACATCGCCGCCGCCCTCGAAGCATCCGGGGAACACGACGACCCGGTGGTGGTGGCCAGCCTGAGGCTGGACGCGGGTGAGGAACTGGACGCGGCCACCCTTGTCTCCGCCCTCCAGGCCGCCCGCTGCAACCGTCTGCCCGAGCGCGCCGAGCGGTTCAGCCGCCGGCTTCTGGAGGGGCGCGACGACCCCGAGGTGCGCATGTGCCTGTGCGAGGCGCTGGGAGTCCAGCGGCGCTGGGAGGAAGCCGGGAAGGAGCTCGATGCGGTCCTGGCGGCGTCGCCTCCGCAGGAGCATGCCGGGCTCCTGGAGCGATGGGCGCACCTGAACTTCGAGTTCCGGGAGGACCTGAGCACCACCCGGGCGATCATCGAGGACGTCGCTTCCCGGCTGGGTGAGGG
>JBKHJQ010000246.1:0-4644 GCA_046538055.1 Actinomycetota bacterium | reverse complement strand
TGCCTGGTGGTTGCTGTGATGCCCCTCCTCCTCACCGCCGCCTTCTGGCTGGTCTCCAGGCGACGGGTCTCCATCTCGTCGTCGGTGGTGCCGGGCGAGAGGTTGGCGGGGATCTCCTCGGGGCCCCTGCGACGGATGGCGTTGACCAGGATGAATCCCAGCCAGGCGATACCCGCGATGGCAGCCAGGGTTATGACGAGACTGGACGACATGCGTCAGCTACCTGCGGGAGCGAGGAGGAGGGACTGGATCATATGCAGGAGGGGCCGCGGGGGTACTCGACGGACTGGGAGGGCGCTCGGGGTGTCTCGACGATCGTCCCCGTGTGGATGATCAGCTCACTCGTCTCGGTCAGCTCGACCGTGAATCGATCCAGGTTGCGGGGGGCAGGACCGGCGAAGTACTCGCCCACCGCGTTGTACTTGGATCCGTGGCAGGGGCACTCGAAGCCGATGGAGGTGGCGCACCACGGAACCCGGCAGCCCAGGTGGACGCAGCGCTGGTAGAGAGCCATCAGGCCTCCAGCCGCCACGTTGCGGTCCTCGAACTGCTCGGAGAGCTCGGCGGGAGCAGGCACCACGTAGGCTCGCGCCTCGGGGATGAACAGGGGCACCACGTCGCCGTCGGCGTTGCGCACCTCGGATTCGATGTCGGTTATGGCACCGGCGTTGATGTCGGCTCCGAAGCCGCCGCTGACCCGCGGCCACAGGAAGGCAAGGAAACCCAGGCCCAGGCCGGCGCTCCAGAGGCCGAAGGTCGCTCCCAGGGCACGGTTGAAGAACTGGCGGCGGGTCACTCCCGCCTCCTCGGGTGATACCTCCACCACCCGCTGGGCCTCCACCACCTCGACCGAGGTGGGCTGGGGGTGCTCCGCTTCCTCCTCGACGTCCTCGGCGGGCGCCTCTGGCTCCTCTGTGGGGGCCTCAGGCGCCTCGGGTTCCTGGCGCTCGGCGACGGGCTCCACCCGAACTCCCCGCATGGAGCGGTCGGCGCTGCGGGCGTCCGGCTCCACGCCTGCCTCCCAGTCCGGTTCCTGGCGGGCGCGCCGGTACGCCACCGCGAATGCTCCCAGCGCACCGAAGATGGCCACGGCCGCGATGCCGATGAGGACGAGGTTGGTGGCGGTCATCACTCACCCCCCTCGAAGTGGACCCAGTCCTTGAGGTCGTCGAAGTAGACGCCTGCCTCCCACGGGTAGGCGAAGTTGAACCCCTCCGCCCGGAAGAGCACACCCAGGATCGTGAGTGTGGCGGAGCCGGCCAGGAAGAACGTGTAGAGCATGATGGCCAGCTTCCGATCCGAGGGCTTGGTGGAGGGGTTGCGGTCGATGTAGGGGATCATCATGAAGCCGACCAGCCCGATGATGGTGGGGACGGTGACACCGGCGATCTGGGGATCGAAGTAGGACAGCAGCTCCTGCAGGCCCAGGAAGTACCAGGGGGCCTTGGAGGGGTTGGGGGTGGCATTGAAGTTGGCCGGCTCCAACAGCGGCGCCTGCAGGATCACCGACAGGACGACCAGGAAGGCGGTCATGGCCAGCAGCGCCACGAACTCCGAGAGCATCAGATGCGGCCACGTGTTGACCTTGTCGGCGGGCTCGGACTTGACCTGCTGGATCGCGCGGGCCTTGACGACGGTGAGGAGGCGCTGGGTGCGCACCCCTTCGGGGGCGCCGGTGGGAGGCGCCACCGGCCGGGGCGACACCATCGCCGCCACCCGCCCGTTCCCAGCGTCGCCGGCGCCGTTGCCGGGGGGCTGGGACGGTTCCTCCGCCTGGGTGGTGGTGGCCACCCCCCCGGCGGGCTCGGCCTCTGCCTGCTCGGCCGGCGCAGGCTCCTCCGGCTGCCCCTCCGAGGCGGGAGGTGTCTCCTCGCCTCCCTCGACGGGCTCCTCGGTGGAACCGTCCGGGGCTTGCTCCTCCGCCGCCTCGGGAGCTTCCCCCTCCGCAGCCGCAGCCTCGGGCGGCTCACTGACGTCGGCGCTGGCACCCGGCTGCGGCTTGGGAGCCGGAGGGGCGTCGGCGGGCTGCTCGGAGCCGGCGGGAGGAGCCTCGCCCTTCATCTCGGCGAGAACCTGCTCGACGGGGACACCCAGCGCCTTGGCCTTGGCCTCTGCCGATCTCCGTAGGAGGCTCTCTGGAATCTCGACCATCTACATCACTCCTAGAGCGGCCCCGATATCCCGCCGTCCTTGCGGACACGCCAGAAATGGACCGCCATGAAGATCACGATGATGAACGGGAGGAACAGGACGTGGAGGACGTACCAGCGCAGGAGGGTGTTGGCGGTCACCTCCGCCGAGCCCAGCAGGGCGAACTTCACCTGCTCGCCTATCACCGGCACGAATCCCGCCATGTTGGTTCCCACCGTCACAGCCCAAAGGGCGAGCTGGTCCCAGGGAAGGAGGTAGCCGGTGAACGACAGGAGCAGGGTGAGCAGCAGGAGGACGACGCCCACCACCCAGTTGAACTCCCGGGGCGGCTTGTAGGCCCCGTGGTAGAAGACCCGGCTCATGTGCAGGAACACTGTCAGCACCATCAGGTGGGCGCCCCAGCGGTGCATGTTGCGCACCAGGGACCCGAAGGCGACATCGGTGGAGAGGGCGGCGGTGTCGGCGTAGGCCTGCTCCACGGTGGGCGTGTAGTAGAACATGAGGAAGATGCCGGTGATGGTGAGGAGGATGAAGAGGAAGAAGCTCAACCCGCCCAGGCAGAGGGTGTAGGAGAGCTTCACGCCGTGCCGCTTCACCTTCACGGGATGGAGGTGATAGAGCACGTTGTTCATGATCACGTAGGAGCGGTTGCGGGGGCTGTCCGAGTACCCCTTCTTGAAGGGGGAGCCGGGTCGGAGCATCGACTCCATGAACTGGGAGCCGCGCATGCGCTCGTTCATCTCCGTGATCCGCTCTCTCACGTTCAGTCTCGCCACCGCTCCTCCTACCAGCGCATCCCGTAGGCGTATCCGTTCTTGAAGTCCCGCTGGCCGGTGTCCACGTCCCAGGGCCGCCGGTTGAGCGAGTCGACGACCTCGGTCAGGCCCAGCTGGTCGGCCTGATCCGCCAGCGAGCCCTCGAACTTGCCCAGGGAGATCACGTTGGTGGGGCAGCGGTCGATGCACAGGGCACAGCGTGTGCATTCGTTCTCGTCCACCACGAAGAACCCGTAGTTCTGGGGGTCCTCCCCGGGATGGTCGACATTGACCGCCTCCGAGATGGCATCCAGGGAGAGGTAGAAGATGCACTTCCAGGGGCAGATGTCCACGCAACCCTCACACAGGATGCACTCCGACTGGTCGATGTGGAGGAACTGCTTGGGGCGGAGCTTGTCCTTGAAGTAGTCGCCCTCCACCTGTGCCAGCTGGTAGTCGTCTCGAATGGGTGGCGTTTCGTCTACGACGTTCGCCATCAGGAATCACTCCTCACGAGGGGGCGCCCGTAGGGGGACACCGCCTGGGGCTCCTCCCGGCCTGGGGGACGTCCCTTGTCCAGGTCGTGGACCTTGTAGATGAACACCGCTGCGCCCACCAGGGCGGCCAGGTTGTAGCCCATTGAGATGCTGTCCTTGATGGCTCCCCAGCTCACCTGCACCTCGTTGCCCAGCACCAGCCATGGCGGGATGGTGAAGGCGATCCGCTGGGTCGACCAGTCCAGGTCGGTCTGGGACAGGTTGAGCCACTCGGAAGGCACGATACCGAAGATCAGGACCAACTCGACCCAGGCCAGGAAGGCGGCGAAGGCGGCCAGCGCCCAGGTCATGGGCCGACCCAGCACGAAGGCCAGGACCGCCCCCACGATCAGCATCTGGGAGGCTCCGAAGGCGATCAGGTATCCGATGCCCTTGGGCAGCCAGCCCGAGGGCATGAAGCTGAAGAATCCGGCGGCGGGCGCCTGGGCGTAGTGGACGATGATCACCGCCACGGCCAGCCCCAGGGTTCCGAGCGACATGAGCGCCCAGCCATAGCGGCTCTTCTGCTGTTCGGTGAGCTCACCGAGTCGATACATTCCCACGAGCTCCAAAGAACGGGTCCGTCGTGCCAGTTCTACCACACGCCACAGGTTGGACGGAATTTCTCGGCCCCGGCCGGAACGGCGGTGATGCTGCCCCTGGCGACGGGGCAGGTGGAATCTGAGGGCCTCGTTCCCTGCATTAAGCTCCGCCGTCGACACGAACCGAGACGCCGAGGGACAGGTGGCCGCAACCGCCACGGACTTGACACATCTGATCAGAGCCGACCGGACCCAGCCTGACAGCGCCTCGGTGGCACACCTGCTCACCGCCACGCTGTTCCTGGGTGTGGGTGCCGTGGCGGGAGGGCTGGCCGCCATCTCGATGGCCTTCACCTCCTTCCTCCCGCTCGGTTACGGGCTGTGGAGGTCGATCTCGCTGCTGGCGCTGGTGCTGGGTTTCGCCGGCCTGGCCGTCATCGGGGGGAGCTACTACGTCCTCCCCCGGCTCAGTGGGGCCAGGCTCTGGAACGAGAGGCTCGCCTGGGCCAGTCTGGTGCTGGTGGCGGCGTCCACCGCCGCGGGGATCGTGGTCGTGGGGGCGGGGCTGGGAGACGGGGGGGAGCCGTTCGCGTTGCCCTGGTGGCTGGACCTCCCGGTCCTGGCCGGGCTGGCGGTCCCTTTCCTGATCGGGGTTCAGAC
>JBKHJQ010000008.1:0-18313 GCA_046538055.1 Actinomycetota bacterium | reverse complement strand
GCCGACCACCAGGCGGACCACCTGGTAGTCGTCCAGGAAGCTCTCCATCGATGAGCTGGATCGATTCTCGTCGGCTCTGCGTCGGAGGCTCTCCATGGCTACCTGTATCGACCGTCGATCCCGGAGCCGTTGATGGCGGAGGTCCCGAGGCACCGGGCCGAAAGTCCCTAACCGGGTTGTCTTGGCTTGGCCTCAACGGCGGAGTGAGCCCACCTGGACCCCAAGCGCGGGCGTCTGTGGGATCCGGTGCCGAGGCGATAGGGACGGGCGGGGGAGAGCCCGGCTACAGGTGGCTCCCCGGTTGGTCGATCATGTGGGCTATGTACCAGCGAACGGAGGTGGCCGGAGCCCCCCACCTGCTCGGCCTGCGCGCGATCATCCTCGTGCTGCTGGGAGGCGCCCTGCTGTGGCTGGCTCCTGAGGCGGGAGCACAGGAGGCGTGGCTGGACGAGGACTTCGAGGGCGGCACGGAGGGAGTGTTCGACAGCGGGTGGGGCATCAGCCCCACCTCGGATGGCCATGTGGGAGCCGGGCTCATCTCCCGCATTCCCCGGGGGGACCACTGGGGATCGTCCGCCTGGTGGTACACCGACGACCACATCGGCGACGAGCCCGAGGAGATGTGGCTGCGCTACTGGCTTCGGTTCCCCGCCGGCTTCCAGGTGCGGGAAGGCGAGCGGGGGAAGCTGCCCGGATTCGGCGGCCTGTACAGCGGCAACTGCCGGGGCGGCGACCCCTCCACCTCATCCGATCCATGCTGGTCGGCCCGGATGATGTTCTCCCACGTTCACAACGATCCCGAGCGACCCTCCTTCCCCTATGACCCGGACGGCGTGACCCGCATCGGCTTCTACCCGTATCTTCTGGACGACTCCGGTCGGGGCAAACCCGGCCAGGTGATGCCCTGGGATGTGGACGTGGCCACCCTCGAGCACGACCGCTGGTACTGCGTGGAGGCGCACGTGGAGATGAACACCCCCGGCCGTTCCGACGGAGTCCTGGAGGGCTTCGTGAACGGGCGCCAGGCCTTCTCCAAGACCGATGCCGTGTTCCGGAGATCCGACGAAGGGAACCTGGCCGTCAGATCCGTCTGGTTCGACGTGTACTACGGAGGCTCCGCCACGTCCCCGACATCGAACTCCATCTCCTTCGACTCCCTGGCGGCGGGGCCGAGCCGCATCGGTTGCAACGATGCATCGGACGTGGAGGGCCAGTTCATCGACGACGACGACTCCGTCTTCCAGGGCGACATCGAGCAGCTCGCCGCCTCGGGGATAACCAAGGGCTGCAACCCTCCCCAGAACACCTGGTTCTGCCCCGATGATCCCGTGACCAGGGGCCAGATGGCCGCGTTCCTGCACCGGGCCCTGGCCGACAGGATGGATGTGACCGTGCCGCCCGTACCCGATTCTCCCCCGGACCTGTGGGGGATGGCGTCCTCCACCTTCTACACCCGGGTGATGGACGACATGGCGGAGGCAGGTGCCCCGCTGGACGCGCTGGTGGTTCGCTACCCCATCGACGAGACGTCCGGGGACAAGGATTGGCTGGCCACCGGGTCGGACGACAACCCCAACAAGTGGGTGCCGATGCAGCTGGGCCGCATCTGGGAGGGGGGAGTGACGCCCTACATACAGGTGACGGCCAACGACCTTCCCCGGCTGGCCGGCGGCGGGTCCGACGCTCGGGTCGACAACATGCTGGCGGCCTTCGGCTCCTATCTGGACAACAACCAGGGAAGCCGCCTCATCCTGGACATCCTCCCCGAGGCCAACCGGGTCGAGACGGGATACGGGGATGACCCCGACAGGTTCCGTACCGCCTTCCGTTCATTGGCGGAGAAGGCGCGTTCCCGGCTGGGCGGGGACCGGGTGCGGATCGCCTTCTCCGGGCACATGACGATGAGCTCCGATCGGTTCGACCACCGGGAGCGACCCCCGGGGGCCTTCTCGCTGTGGTGGCCGGGAGCGGACGCGGTCGATCTGGCCGCCATTCATGGTGCGGCATCGTCGGCCGCATACGACCCGGCCGGCTTCTACGGGCCTGCCCTCGACTCGATGATCGAGGCGACCGGGGGGTCGGTCCCGGTGGTGATAGGCCTGGCGGGGGCGCCCGACGATCCTTCCGGAGCGGCCCAGACCGAGTTCCTGTCCCGTCTTGCCGGCCTCTCGTCCACCCATCCGGTGATGGTGGGAGTGATGTGGGAGGACACCGCCAGTGGCGACCGGGACCTGCGGATCACCGCTCCCTCCGTGTCTGCGGGCCTCGATGTGGCCACGGCTGCCACCCGGACCGGGGGGCTCGACTGGCTGTTCTCGGAGGAAGCGGATCGCTGGAGCCGGGACCGTCGCGCCTCGGTTCCGTTTGGCGACTCGCTCGACTCCGTCTTCTCGGATTCCATCAGGTGGCTGTCCGCCTCCGGGGTGACCAGGGGATGCGATCCGCCCGCCAACACCCTGTTCTGCCCCCAGGATGCGGTGACCCGGGGACAGATGGCCGCCTTCCTGGTCCGGGCCCTGGGGCTCCCCGAATCCTCGGCGACCTTCTCCGACACGGTGGAGCATGTCTTCTCCGGGGACGTGAGCGCCCTGGCCGGGGCAGGGATCACCCGGGGATGCAATCCGCCGTCCAACACCCGGTTCTGTCCCGACGAGCCCGTCACGCGCGCTCAGATGGCGGCCTTCCTGGTGAGGGCAGGCCTGGCCGGCTGATCCCGCCCTCAGTCCCGCACGACGCGGTAGTCGACGAACGTGGCGAACTGCGACTGTCGTACCCCCAGGTGCTCGAGTACCAGGTAGTCCTCGAACCCCTCGAACAGGCGCTTCCCCTTCCCCAGCACGACAGGTGCGGTGACGATCGACAGCTCGTCCACGATTCCGGCGGAGAGGGCCTGGCGGATCAGGTCACCCCCTCCCATGATGTGAACGTCCCTGTCTCCGGCCGCCTCCCGGGCCCGGGCGACCGCCGTCTCCAAGCCGTTGACGAAACGGAATCCGGTCGTCTCGGGCGGCTGCTCTTCGGTCCGATGGGTGACGATGAACAGAGGTACGCCGAACGGGTTGCGGCCACCCCAGCGGTCGGCAGATTCCAGGGTCGACCGTCCCGCCACCACGGCTCCCAGTCGGTCCAGGTTGGCTTCCATCCACCCGTTGTCCTCGGGTGTCGGATCGTCCCCGGGGGGATCGTCGTAGGTCCAGGTACCCCCGAACACCCAGTAGTGGAGGCGCTCGCCGCCGGTTCCCAGCCCGCGGCCGGGACCGTCACCCGGCCCTGTGAAGTAGCCGTCTACCGAGATGGTGATCCCTGCGACCACTCTGCCCATGATTGCGTGCCTTTCTTCCGTCGTTCTGGGAGTAGGACGACCGGGAAGGCACGAGGTCATCGGCCGGATGTCGGCGCCTCGCCTATCTGTGTTTGGGAGTGGAGGAGACGGGGTATAGACGGGTCCGGTTGGAGCGGTCGGCCGTTGGCTCGGCAACTCCAGGGGGAGAACCGACACGAGGGATGGTCGGCGGCCGCATGCCTCCCGATCCGGACCCTGATTCGGCGCCCAGCGGCCGCTGACCACCCCTCATCTGTCGGGCTGCCGGTCGCGGCCCGGCGATCCGGTCCCCGAGCCGAGAGTGTCGATCGGCGGTTTCGATCTCCCTGTAGTGGGCAGCCCACGTCAGTGAGGAGGGAATGCATGACGATCGACACGATGGGTGAAGCGGAACGTCGTTGGCTCCGGACACCGTCGCTCGGGATCTCCCGGGTACGCCTGGAGGACGCGGCCTGCAGGAAAGAGGACCTGGGGCTCTTCTTCGCGGTGGACGGGCGACAGGAGGAGGCCAAGGAGATCTGCCGACGATGCGCTGTGCGCTGGCAGTGCCTGGCATATGCCCTGGAGACCAACCAGCGATACGGCGTCTGGGGTGGTATGACTCCCGAGGAGCGATCCTCGCTCAACCGCAAGCTCAAGAGCGACGTGGGCGCATGATGCGCTTCCAACGAAGGGTCCCGGCTCGTGCCTCGAGAGAGGGCGAGGACACGATGGTCGGGCTGGGCGGGCCGACCCCTGGTGGTGGTAGTAGTCCCGGGATATGATGTCCCGGCTGGGAGGCTCTGGGCGTCGATTGGCGAGGTTCGTCCGGGAGAGGGGCCTTCCCAACTTGCCAGAAGCGCCCCGAGGACGGTCATGACTCCAGCCAAACCCGAATGGGACGACACCGGCCCGGGCCGGGTGAGCATCAGGGTCCCGGGTGAGGGCCGCTATATAGAGCTTCTCCGCTCTACCGTGGGAAGAGCCGCGCGCCTGAGCGGGTTCACCTTCGATGGGATCGAGGACCTCGCCCTGGCAGTCGACGAGGCGGCCGTGCTCCTGCTGGATGCCGAGCCTCTCATGTTGGACCTCCGCCTGGGAGAGGTGGGCGCGGGCACCGGTCGCATGCTGGTGTTCGTCTCGATGCACGACCCTGCCCGGGAGTGGGTGAGAGATGACCAGCTCGGCTCCGACATGCGATGGCAGGTCCTCGACGCCCTGTGCGAGGACGTCTGGCTGATGGACGGCCGGCAACCGGGCATAGGTCTATCGCAGACCGTTCGCTGAGGCCGGTCGAGGGGCGGCCACCGGGGCGGGAAGGGCGGGATCCCCGGGGACCGCGGGTGGCCTTCAGGATTCCACTACGGCCCCGCGGACACGGGGGAACCGTATGGGCCGGTGGCTGTGGCACATGTCGCTCGTGTTGTAGCGACTGAGGACGGTGTCGCATTCGGGGTTGGAGCAAACACGGTGGCCTTCGGCGGTCCGGGGCCGGCGCCGGTTGGTTCCGAGACGGCTGGCCCGGAGAGTGAGAGTTTCCTGTGTCACGCGGTCCTCCTTTGTCCACGTACACGTCGTCTACCCGGGTGGCCGCGACTTCAAACTATGAGAAGCCTCCGCTCGCTTCGAGGTTTGCGCACCCTCTCAGGGGGTAGATCTACAGGACGGAGGGAAAGGAGAAGAACCAATGTACATAGGCATCGGCACCTTGATTCTCATCATCCTGATCGTCCTGCTCATCGCCTGAGTGGACCTGTGAGTAGGAGACACGAGCAGAGGGGATGGAGATGACGACACGAGATACGACGCCAGGCACCGAGGTCGGGTCGGTGCGCCGGCGATTCGGGGGAATCGATACCCCGGCCGCCCTCATGGGGATGTTCACCGCCCTGGGGGTGGTGGTCTTCCTGGGCGCCCTCATCGCCGCCGGTGGAGGTGCGATCGAATACCAGCTCAACGCGTTCGACGCGGAGGGTAACGCCCAGGAGCTGGGTATCGCGGGGGTGGCCGTAGCTGCTCTCGTGGTGCTGGCCGCCTTCGTGGTGGGCGGTGCCGCCGCCGGACGCATGGCGAGATACGACGGAGGCGTCAACGGGCTGGCGGCCGCCACATGGGCGCTGCTGTTGATAGCGGTCTTCGCTGCCCTGGGGGCGTTCGTGGGCGCCGAGTACAACGCCTTCCGGCAGGTGGGTCTGCCGGACTGGTTCTCTCAGCTGCGCCTTTCCTCCGAAGAGGCGACGACCATCGGAATCGTGGCTGCCGTCGTGAGCATCGTCCTCATGTACGCGGGTGCGTATGCCGGCGGCCGGATCGGCGAGGGCTATCACCGGCGGGTAGACGCCGCTCTGTCGGGCCGACGGGCAGATCACCGGCGAGAGTCGGTCGACCCGGAGGCGGAGCGGATATAGCAGGCGATGGCGACGCCGCCATGGCGGCGACCATCGGGAGTCGTGGTCCGAAGTCCGCTACGGGTGATAGAGCACGAGAGGAGACGTCTTCCACTCCAGTTCCGGAACCAGATCATGGGTGACGTCCCTGATGAACTGGCGTCCCGTCATCAGGGTGCCGGAACGTTCCAGTAGCGGGAGCGGGCACCCGCCGGCGTCCCGGCAGGAACGGATGGCCACCGCCTCTACCCGGCGCCGGGCGCTCCGAAGCTGGAGGTCTGAAAGCTCCCGGTCTGTCTCCAGGATCGGCACGGGCCTGCTCCAGCCACGTCCGGTGTGGTAGCGGACTTCCGCCGTGGAGCCGCCGTCCTGGCGGATCGTGATGAGGTCGGCCCGGTCGTCACCGTCCAGATCGAACAGCCTCCTCCACTCCAGTTCCGCCGGCCGGGCCACCCCGATCCTGCGGGGCGGGCGGAAGCCCTTCCCGGTGGAGGTCTGCACGAACCAGCATCGTCGGTCGCCACACGGGGCGGCGTAGAGGAGGTCGTCGGCTCCATCACCATCCATGTCGGCCGCTTCGGGCGAGGAATCGAACTGCTCCGGTGGCGCGCCCCAGTCGGCAGGAGGAGCAAAGGTGCCCTTGCGGCTGAGATGGACCCGCCAGCAATGATGCACCTCTGAGCCGCACCGTCCCCTGTAGGTGACGTCCTCCCGCCCGTCGCCGTCCCAGTCTCCCGTGATCAGGGAGCGGGTGGCAGCCGAGAACCTCGCCCCGTCGCCCCAGTCCTGGCCGGGTCCGGTGCTTCCTTCCTCCGAGCGATGGATGCGCCAGCACCTCTTGGAGGGCCCGCACCGGCCCCGATAGAGGATGTCGTCGTCCCCGTCCCCGTCCACGTCCAGGGTGTGCAGGCCCAGCCGGTGGGTCTCCAGGCTGAACCAGGCACCGGAACCCAGATCCTGTGCCGGTGGCACGCCTTGGGTGTCGGTCCGGCGCATCCGGAAGCAGGGGGTGACGTCGCAGGCTTCCCACCACACCCGATCCGCGTACCCGTCTCCGCTCACGTCCCCTTCCACCCGTTGGGAGACGCCCGGGCCGATCCCACAGCCGATTCGGCTCCCGTCCACCGCCACTTCGTCCACGGTGAGGCCCATGTCGACGGGAGCGACGGGCTTTCCTCCGTAGTAGACGTTGAACCAGAACGACTCCACCTTGATCTCCGGCTCGGAGGGGCGGCGAAAGGCTATGCCCGCCTCACTGAAGGCAGGAGTCCCATCCACCCAGGCCCGGAGGGCGCCGTCCGAGAGTCCCGGGCGGTTCAGCTCGACCTGACCCTCCACGCAGTACCACTCCCCGGGTCGCAGGTTGCCCGCCTCGTTCCAGTCCATGCCGTCGCCGTAGCGCCGCTCCTGGCCCAGGTGGTAGACGTAGTAGCCCAGATGAGCACGGGGGTCGTCGCGGCGACTCCCGGAGAACTTGATGCGGGCCGACCAGCCCGGTGACGACTCTGAGGAGCGGTAGCCTCCCTTTCCGGTGTTTCCATAGATGCCGGAGAATCCGGGCAATTTCCCGCTCACGTTCGGTTCCCAACCGGGGTCGAGGCGGATGAAGTACCGGAAGAAGAGCGACTCGGGCTCATCTCCCACCACGTCGCTCAGGTCGAGGCCGAAATCGGCCCCGAAGTGGGAGCCCCGGGGGATGTCCACCTTCAGGCCCGACCCTTTGACGCCGTTCTCGGTGAGGCGGACCCGGTTGCGGGAGCTGGGGACCCGTCCGTCCCACAGGCGGAGCTGGGAGAATCCGTCGTAGAAGCCCACATCCAGGTTTGCCCCGTCGTGGCTGGGCGCCCGGGGACTGCGGCCCAATGCCCGCATCATGGCGAACACGGCCTCGTCGCGGGTGACCGCTGCCGCGGGACAGAGCTTGCGACCCTCCGGAGGGTCGCAAGCGTTGAGTGCCCCCCGCTCCGCCAGGGTGACGAGGGCCCGGGCATGGGGAGAGCCCTCCAGATCGGTGTAGCGGTAGGGGTCGACCTGACGCAGCTTCCAGTCGAGCGCCCCCGCGATCAGCGCCGCCATCTCGCCCCGGTTGAGGGTGCGGTCGGGACAGAACTCCTCGGGCCTGCATCCTCGGGTGACTCCCGCCCCCGCCAGGGAGTTGATCGCCAGCTCGGCCGTGAGCCCGTCGTCGTCCCCGAAGACGTCCGAGTCGGGGGTGGGGGCGTCGATCACCCTGCTCAGCAGCATCGCCATCTCTGCCCGGGTCACCATCCGATGCGGGCAGAAGCGGTCGTTGTCGGGAGGGTTGCAGCCGTTTACCAGGCCCTCCCGGGCGGCGGCCTCGATGAACCCCTCGTACCGGCTGCGGTCGTCGTCGACGTAGGTACCGGAATCTCCCCGCGCGGAGAGTGGTGACGCCAGAAGCAGGGCAGCGGCGATTGCCAGTGTCGTGAGGATGGGGACCCGCATTCGGAGGGGCAACGTAGTAAGCCCGATCCGGGTTCCCAAGGACCCTGGAATGAGGCGGCAGGCTCAATCCGGGAGCAATCAGCCTGATGACGGAGCGTGAGCAGCCAGAAAGGCGGGGCGGGCTCGCCACATGAGGAGCGCGGCGACGGCGGTGAGGGTGGCAGCGCCGGTCCATGCCGCCGAGAAGGAGAGATGCTGGGCGGCCGCGCCGAACGCCAGCGGCCCGACCGCGTTGCCGATCGCCAGTCCGGCCAGGCCGATGCCGGCCACGGCCCCGGGAGCGGCGGGGCTGGACCGGACAAGGGACAGGAACAGCAGGCCGCTCCAGCCCCATCCGCCCGCGAATGCCCCGATCGTGCCTATCACCAGCAGGGTGTCACCCCCCATTGCCGCCAGCACCATGGCAACCGCTCCCACGGCCATCATGGCCGACATGAGACCGAGCTGGGTGCCGCCGTGGCGGTCGGCGCGGATGCCGGTCCCGACCCGGGTGGCGATCCCCGCCACACTCCCGGTGGCCAACAGGATCCCCGCCGGGCCCGGTTCCATCCCCATCGCCACCGCGCTCTCCGTCAAGAAGACGCTGATGCCGCTGGCGGCACTGGATGCCACCGCCGCTCCCAGAGCGACGGTGACGACCGCCCGGCGGGGCGGGGGAGGGCCGGTCTCTTCCAATGGGGTGGGCGAGATGGGATTGGAGAGGTCGAGGCGGGGGAGGGTCCAGGCCAACGCCGCCAGGGGCACCACTCCCAGTGTGAAGGCCCATCTCCACCCCAGCGTGAGGGCGACCGAAGGCACCGCCAGGCCGGCCAGGAGCGTGGCGGTGGGTATGGACGCCTCCTTCACGCCGAAGGCGAGACCCTGTCGCCCCGGGCGGGTGGTGCGCGTGATGAGTATCGCCAATCCGGGGTCCATCAGGGACAGGGCTATCCCGGCCAAGGCCAGGAAGGCGGCCATCGACATCCATCCCGAGGCCACAAGGGTGATCCCCGCCAGGGAGGCGGTGCTGAGCGCCGCCCCGCCCAGGACGGCGGCGCGGGCGCCGATCCGGTCGGCTATACGGCCTCCCACCGGTCCCAAGGCGGCGCCCACCACGAAGGTGGCAGTGACGGCTGCTCCCAGCTCGGTCTCGCTGAAGCCCAGGTCCGACCTGATCTGAACCGCCAGGCCGCCCACCAGGAACACCGGCAGCGCCGCCAGAGCGAGTCCCGACGCCACCGCCGTGAGCCCCACGACTGCACGGGCGGGAGAGGCCCTGCCTCTCACAGCCATTCGCCGGTGGTCCTGTTCCGGGTCAGGTAGGTCCAGCGGCGGCAGCCGTAGAGGTGGAACCACGCCTCCGGGGAAGGCCCGGTCGGGTTGGAGCGCATGAAAACGCGATCGACGTCCCGCTCCCCGGGGTCGTCGATCCCTTCGGGGGTATCGGGCATCTCCGCCTGGAGGAACTCCTCCACGGATCGGGGACCGCAGTGCGCACAGGGGACTCGCAACGCCATGTCAGTGGGTCCCTGCCGAACCGGCGTCGGACATGAGCCGGTCCCGGCGGAAACGGTCGTAGGAGAAGGGGGCGATCAGCTCGGGAGTGCGGCCGTCGGCGATGAGCTCGGCCATCTGCTCACCGCCTGCGGGTATCGCCTTGAAGCCCCACGTGCCCCACCCGGCCGTCACGAGGAAGCCCTCCACGGGCGTCTTGCCCATGATGGGCGAGGCATCCGGTGAGATGTCGCAAACCCCGGCCCACTGGCGGAGGACGGTCAGGTCCCTCATGAAGGGGAGATAGGAGGACGCCTTGGCCGAGCATCCGGCCAGCAGCTCGAAGGTGGTGCCGTAGGAGTATCCCGGGTCCGTCTCGTACTCGGCGCCCACGATCATCTCCCCCCGGGCGGTCTGGCTGACATAGAACGGCAACTCAAGGGACCCCACGATGTGGGGGAACGACCGGCGGTAGTGATTGGTCACGAAGGCCTGCAGAGGGTGGGTGACGATCGGCATACGCAGCCCCACCATGTCGGCGATGGTCGTCACGTGTCCCCCCACGGCGCTGACCACCACCCCGGCGTCCACTCGGCCCCGATTCGTCTCGACACCGGTCACCCGGCCCCCCCGCATGACCATGCCGGTGACGGTGGTCCTCTGGTGCACGTCCACTCCCCGCTCCATCGCTCCCTCGGCCAGGGCCCACACCACCCGGTCATGGCGGGCCGTGGCGGCCCGCGGGTGGTAGGAGGCGCCCATCACCGGGTACCGCCCGTCGCCCCCCGAGAGGTCGATCTCCGGCACAGTCGCCTTCACCTCCTCCGGGGTGAGGAACACGGTCTCGGCGCCGGCGGCGGTGTTCATGGCGGCCCGCCGCTTCTCACTTCGCACCCCCGCCTCGGAGTGGATCATCCAGATGAGACCCTTCTCCGCATGCATGAGCCAGCGGCCGGTCTCATCCTCCAGCCGGCGGTAGAGGTCGAGGCTTCGCTGGTAGAAGCGTATGGCCTCGGGGATCCCGTAGTTGGCCCGAATGACGGTGGTGTTCCGCCCCGTGTTCCCCGATCCGATGTACCCGCGCTCCAGCACCGCGACGTTGGCGATTCCGTGCCGGGTGGCCAGGTGATAGGCGGTGGAGAGGCCGTGGCCTCCGCCTCCCACGATCACCACGTCGTAGGAGCTCCGAAGCGGCCGCCAGGTGAGGCGGATCCGGCGCTCGACGTACTCGTTCACAACCGGATCCCCAGCTCGGCGGCGAGGGAAGCGGAGGTGAGCACGAGGCCCGCCTCTCCCTGCACCCACACCTTCACGGGGAGGCCCGCCGCCATACCCTGAGCCAGGCCCTCCGATGGCAACGGCCAGTCCGCCTCCCTTGCCATCCACCGCTCCAGAGCCGGCCTCGTCATCTCCACTCCGCACACACCGGCCTCAACCTCGACCAGAGCTTGAGGGTCTGCGGGAACCTCCACCTCCTCAACTCCCAGCACCAGCAACTCGTCGGGGGCGATCCGCAATCCCAGCCCGTGTTCCGGCCAGACGGCGGCATCGAGGGCGTGGGGGGCGGCCACGACACGCACCCCGGGACGGATCTCAGGCTCGGGCACGGGATCCCTCCGGATCGTAGAAGGGCGTGGCAGCGGGCCGGACCGGTCGGCCCTCCACCGTGAGGGAGGTGGGCAGACCGCCCTCCTCCAGGTCCACCCAGGCCAGCATGACCGCCGTGCCCAGGGCGGGAGACCAGGCGGCCGACGTCACATACCCGACGATGGTGCCGTCCCGGTGCACGGGCGCCCCGTCGGTCGGAACGTGATCCATCGTCATCCCCACCAGGCGCCGGTCGGGAGGCAAGCTGCCGGTCCTCTCCAGAGCTGCCCGACCCACGAAGTCGCCCTTGTGGGCGGCCACCGCCCATTCCATGCCCAGCCGGCGGGGGGTGCTGTCGGGCTCGGTGTCCATGCCCACGATGATGTGGCCCTTCTCCAGCCGCAGAGTCAGGAGTGTCCGCAGGCCGTGGGGACGGATGCCCAGGTCGGCTCCCAGCCGCATCAGCTGACCCCACAGCTCCCCCGAGCGGGAGAAGGGGTGGTGCAACTCGTAGGAGACCTCACCGGTGAAGCTGAGGCGGAAGACCCGGCACGGGACTCCCCCCACCTCTCCCGCCGCGTGACGCATGAAGGGCGGTGGTTCTCGAACCCCGGCCCGCTCCAGCAACCGGGAGGCATGGGGCCCGGTGACGTTGATCGCTCCCAGCGAATGCGTGCGGTCCATGATCCTCACGTCTGCCTCGAAGGCGGAGGCCCAGTCCCGCAGCCATGCCTCCGCCATCGATGCTCCGCCGGTGGTGAAGGTGAGGGTGAAAGTCGTGTCGTCCAGGCGGGAGACGAGACCGTCGTCCAGCACGCCTCCTGATTCCGCCAGCATCAAGGCGTAGCGGGAACGGCCCACAGCCAGATCGGAGATCCGGGACGGATACAGGCGCTCCAGGAACCCGGCTGCGTCCGGGCCCCTCACGAGGATCTTCCCCAGGGTTCCCACGTCACCCAGGGATACGGCTTCCCGCACCGCCTCGTACTCGGCCTGGTCGTCGCCGTATGTCCAGGGTCTCCACCAGCCGCCCACTCGATCCATCCGCGCTCCCAGATCCCGATGCACCCGGTCCAGGCCGGTGCGGTGGATGGGCGGAAGCCTCACCCCCGCAGCCGCCTCGCCGATCGTCATCGGGCGTGCCAGGGGCCGGGCGGTGAAAGTCGGCTGCAGCTCCCCGCCCCGATCGGCCACGAACGACCGCAGGTGGGGAGTGCAGACGGCACCCTGACAGGTTCCCGTGCCGGCCAGGGTGGCGCGCTTGATCAGCTCCAGCTCCTGGAAGCCATGTTCCCAAACCAGGTTCAGGTCCTCCACCGTCACCCCCGAGCAGGGGCAGACAGCTCCCGCCTGCGGGCAAGGGGGGATGGTGGCCTCGAGTGACGCCCCTCCCACTGTCCGAGCCTGGCCCCCCGCCATGCGCGCCAGAACGTCGCGCGGGTAGGTTCCCAGGTCGACGATCACCGAATCGCAGTCATGGCGGATCTCGTGTCCGTCGGTGTCCGCCACCACCACGGCCTCCACCCGCTCCCTGCCCTCGAAGCGGACGAGCGTCCCCTCGGCGGGGTAGGCATCGATCCCGGCCGGGGCGGGGGCCCCCACCGCCGCGACCCGTCCCAGTTCGACCCCGGAGGAGGCCAGCCGCTCCGCTGCCCGGGGGGTGAGGATCCCCGCAAGATGGTTGCCGGGAGCGACGGGCTGGATCTCCGTGCGACCCGTGGCCACCACCACCTGGGAGGCCCGGAGCCGGACGACCGCGTCCTCCTCGCGCATCACGACTTCGGGGCCGGGGTAGACGGCCAGTACCTCCTGGCCGCCGGTCTCGTCCAGCATCTCCACGTGCCGTCCTGCCGTGCGCAGGCGCTCGGCTTCCTCCCGGCCGTCGGACCCCCCTCCGATCACCACCACGTCGGAGGATCGGTGGAGATGCCGGGCGGAGCCCTGAGAGCGGCTGTCGGGGAGTTCGGGTGGCTCCGAAACCGGAAACGGGGCGACGACCATCCCCGGCCGGACCCCGGTACGGCACATCCGCCGGTAGGCGACGCCGTCGATCGTGGCCAGGCAGTGGGGGCAGTCGCCCTGCAGGCACAGACAGCCCCCCGGCCACCGCCCGGCCCGGGCCAGGGCGGTGAGGACATCGTCGCCCTCGCGGGCATCGATCACCTGGCTGTCGACGATGAGGTCCACGTGGCGGGCACATTAGGAGCCACGCCGACGGACGGGCCAACGGGCTCCCGGGGTCTCAGTCCGTTTCGGCCACCTGGAGGGATGGCGGGCTCTGCACCCCGCAGTGGCGGCTCTCCATCGAGGGGGCGGGGACGTCGGCCAGGACGTCGCTCTCGATCATGGTGAAGGCGACGACAGCGCCTGTCACCGACAGGCCGGCGGCAATGGCCATGGCGGTGCGGAACCCCGCCGCGAAGGCTTCCGGGTCGACGAAGTCACCTCCGCTCAGACCCGCCAGCACGGGGAGAGCGGCCCCGGCCAGCAACTGGCCGGTGCGCGCCACGGCGTTGTTCACGCCGGAAGCGAGGCCGGCGTGGCGGTCCTCCACGGCAGCCAGGACCGTGGCCGTGACGGGTGTCACGGTGAGGGTCAGCCCCACCCCGAACACGACCAGGGAGGGGACCACGTCGGTCAGGTAGCCGGCCCCGGGGGGTATCTGGCCCATCATGACCATCCCCACAGCCAGGAGGGCGGGGCCCGCCGTGAGCGGCAGGCGCGGCCCGATGCGCTGGGCCAGCCGTCCCACCAGGGGAGAGCCCACCAGGAGCAAGGCCATGATCGGGATGGTGGCGGCTCCCGCCCCGGTGGCCGTGTATCCCGCCACGGTCTGGAGATGCACCACCACCAGGAAGAACACCCCGCCCAGCGCGGCGTAGACCGTGAAGGTCACGAGGTTGGCGGCCGAGAACTGGCGGGAGCGGAAGATCCCCATCGGCAGCATGGGATGGGGGGTGGTGCTCTCACGGACGCCGAACCCACCTAGTGCTGTGACCCCCAGCGCCGCCGCCGCCACGGTGATGGCGTCCCAGCCCCGCTCCGGGTAGGCGATCACCGCATAGCTCACCGCCCCCAGGCCCACCACGGCCACGATCCCCCCTATCCAGTCGAGGGGCGGTGGCCGGGGGTCCCGGGACTCGGGAATGCGTCGCCAGCCCAGCACGAGCACTGCCAGCGCCAGGGGCACAGGGAGGAAGAAGATCCACCTCCATCCCAGCCCGTCCACCAGCATGCCTCCTACCAGCGGGCCCACGGCGGCGGCGATGCCGGTGAGGCCAGACCAGGCCCCGATGGCGGTGGACCTGTCCTCGGTGACGAAACAGGACTGGATGATCGCCAGGCTCCCGGGCGTGAGCAGGGCAGCCCCTATGCCCTGCAGCACCCGGGCCGATATCAGCCACGGCACGTTGGGTGCCACGCTGCACAGGATGGAGGCGACCGCGAACCAGGCGACTCCCGTCAGGTATATGCGTCGCCGCCCGTAGCGGTCGCCCAGGGATCCGCCTACCAGGATCAAGGCAGCCAGGGTCACCATGTAGCCGTTGAAGACCCACTGCAAGCCTGCCACGCTGGCTCCCAGGTCCCGTCCCAACGACGGGAGCGCCACCGACACGTCGGTGCCGTTGAGCATCGCCACACCCGTCCCCATGACGGTGGTGGTGAGGACCCAGCGCCCTTCCGGCGATCGCAGCGTTAGAAGGTCCGAGGACTCCGACATCAAGCCAGCCTAAATCCCCCGAACGACCCCAAGGCTGCCCGGGCCGTATCGACTGTCGGAGTGGTACGTGGAAAGGCCGTCGACGGCGATGGTGTGTCGAAGTCGGCCGACTTCCGAACTTCGACTCCCCGACTCAGAGTCGCCCGGGACGGCGGCGCACGCTCAGGTAGTCCCCCGCCCCCCGCCCGCTGGAGTCCTCTATCGGGATGCAGATCACCACCCCCGGCTCCCCGAAGGCCGTGTCCGGGTTGAGAGGGGATCCCAGGACGTCCCGGTACTTCTCGAGGAAGGCGAAGATGACTTCCTGCTTGCTGCGATCGTCTTCCACGAACTGGGCCGTGCCCCACAGGATCACCGACTCCCAGTCGCCGGGTACGCCGTCGTAGGCGCTCACCTCGATGCACACCCGCGGGTTCTCCCGGAGTGCGTCGACCCTCTTCCCCTCGCCGGTGCGGATGCAGATGGAGTCTCCCACGAGGACGAAGGAGATGGGCGAGACGTAGGGTTCCCCCTCGGCGATGACCGCCATGTGGGCCACCGGGGCGTCGTTGAGGAGTTCCCGGCACCGTTCCCAGGGGAGATCCCTCATGCCGGTGGACGATACCCCGGTGCCCGGCGCCTCACCATTCCTCGGGGTCGGTTTCGTGCCCGCCTTCCAGGCGCGCCACGTAGGCGGCGGCCTCGCTGCGGTTGCTCATCCCCATCTTGGCCAGGATGGTGGAGACGTAGTTCTTGACGGTCTTCTCGGCCAGGAACATCTCCTCGGCGATCTGGCGATTGGTGAGCCCGTCGGCGATGTGGCTCACGATGATCCGTTCCTGGTCGGTGAGCTGGGAGAGCTTGGGATCCTCTTTGGCTCCGTGTCGCAGCCGGTCGAAGAGGCGCTCCACCATGTTGGGATCGAGCAGCGACTCTCCCCGGGATACCCGGCGGATGTCCTCGATCAGGTCGGCACCCTTGACTCTCTTGAGCACGTAGCCGGCCGCTCCCGCCATGATCGAGGCCATGAGCGCCTCCTCGTCGGCAAAGGACGTCAGCATGAGGACCTTGACGTCCGGGAAGGCGGCCCGCACCTCCCGGCAGGCCTCGATGCCGGATCGCTCCGGCATCCGCACGTCCATCACGACCACGTCCGGGTTGTCGAGACCGACCCGGCGCACGCCTTCGTCCGCCGTCCCCGCCTCACCCACCACCTCGATGTCGTCGCTCACCGAGAGCATGGAGGCCAGCCCTTGACGGACCACTTCGTGGTCATCGACGAGGAGCACTCTTATCGCCATGTCCCAACAGAGTACAAGGAACGACTCGATGCCTGGTTAGCCTCCCCCTCATGGCGACCGAGATAACGGCTGAGAGGTTCAAGGCCCTCACCGAGGCGGCTGCGTCGGTGGTGGGGACCGCCCAGCTGGAGAACCTGCTGGGACGCCTGGTCGAGACCGCACGCTCCACCACCGGGGCCCGCTATGTGGCCCTGGGAGTGATCGGCGAGCACAAGACCCTCATCGAGTTCGTCCACCGGGGGATCGACGCCGAGACCGTGCGGATGATCGGCCACCTTCCGGAAGGGCGAGGTGTGCTGGGGACTCTGATCCGGGAGCGGGCCACCATCCGGCTGGAGCGGATCTCCGATCATCCCGATTCGGTCGGGTTCCCCGAGCACCATCCCGAGATGGAGACCTTCCTGGGGGTGCCGGTGGCCACCTCCGAGGACGTGTTCGGGAATCTCTACCTGACCGAGAAGCCGGACGGGTTCACGTAGGAGGACGAGGTGGTGGTGGGCGCCCTGGCCGCCATCGCCGGGGCGGCGGTGGAGACTACCCGGCTCCGCTCGCGGCTGGCGAGGCTGGCCGTGATCGAGGACCGGGAGAGGATCGGCCGCGACCTGCACGACTCGATCATCCAGGATCTCTTCGCCGTCGGCTTGGAGCTGCAGGGGCTGGCGGCACGGGTGGACGACGAAGGCGCCGCAGACTCCCTGCACGGTGCCGTGGATCGGATTGACGGGACGATCGACGCCTTGCGACGGGTGGTCTCCGATCTGGGACGGCGGGGAGAGCGGTCCCGCTTCGAGGAGGACCTGCGGGCCCATACCGCCCAGCTCGCCCGGGCGTACGAGGTGGCCATCTTCGTCTCCGTCGACCCCCCCGACCTGGAGCTGGAGCCGGATCTCGCCGTGGAGGTGATGCCCCTGGTAGGGGAGGCCGTCTCCAACGCTCTCCGGCACTCGGGTACCGGTGTGGTCGACGTGCGGGCGGAGCTGCTGTCCGACCGCCTGGTCCTGTCGGTGGTGGATCAGGGGAGCGGCTTCAAGCCGGAGGAAGTCCGGCGGGGGATGGGCCTCGACAATCTGGAGAGCCGGGCCCGAGGTCTGGGGGGAGAGGTGTCGGTTCGGTCAGTGGTGGGAGCCGGAACCGTCGTCGAGGTGGTGCTCCCCCTCGGCTGAGTTGGCCGACTCCATCCAATCACCGATCCGTCCCACCCAGTCCGCCACCGTGGCCCGGGCGAGTCGTGCCAGCAGAGCGCGGTCGACGAGGTTGCCCAGCGATCCCAGGGGAGGCTCGTAGGTGGCGCGTAGATCGAGGACCGTCCTGTCCCCGGAGGCCTCCACGGTGAGCTCGCCTTCCAGGCTGGGGAACAGCGCCTCGGCTCCCGTGGCCCTCCAGCGAACGGGCATGACCAGGCCGCGGCGGGACATGGAAGGCGGACCCAGGGCCATCACGACCTCCTTGGCGAAGAGGCTGCCCGGGCCGACTCGGGCCCGCAGCTCCTCGCCCTGCCGGTAGGCAGCCGCTCCCATCCCCTCCATCTCCCGGACGTGGGCGGTGAGCAGCTCGGCGGCTGTCTGGTCGGGCAGGTCGAGTTCGGTCGAATACTCGATGAACACTCCGATGACTCCATGCGGCCATGCGCGGCCGCGACCGCTGTCGCGCTTCCGGGACATCCTCGTGGCGGGCCGGATACCCGGCCAGTGTCGAAGGTCCCGCAAGCGCGGGACCTTCGACCCTGGAGGCTCGCCTCGGCTCTCGCCGACCATCGGACACGTCCCTGCTGCCGACAAGTGGAGTTCGACCGTGGCTACAGATAGCAGTGCCAAGACCTTCGACCGCTTCCTCGTCCTCCTCGCCATCCTGGGCGTCCTGACGGTGGGGCTGGCCCTCGTGGCGGCGCTCCGGGCCCCTGTCGCCGGCAGTGCCGGTGCCGGGGCGAGCGGCGACGGCGACGAAGGCTCGGCGGCGAGGGCTTCGGTGTCCCTCAGTGAGTTCGCCATAGACGGCGACCTCCAGGTGCCGGCCGGTGAGCTCACGCTGGATGTGGCGAACGAGGGCTCGCAGATCCACAACCTCGCTTTCGAGGACGGCCCCACCTCCGATGATCTGG
>JBKHJQ010000245.1:0-4649 GCA_046538055.1 Actinomycetota bacterium | reverse complement strand
GGGCAGGTCCTCGGGTTTGCGGAAGCAGTCCACGACGTCGGGAGGCTCGGGAAGGTCGGCCAGGCTCGGGTGGCACGGCATGCCCAGCACCTCGTCGTAGTTGGGGTTCACCGGGTACAGGCGCAGGCCGGTCCGGACCAGGTAGGTGGCGACGAAGTTGGAGGAGCGCAGCGGATTGGCCGAGACACCCACCAGCGCCACCGACTCCGCACCCTGGATGATGCGAAGGCGGTCCCGGGTGGACGCCTCGGCCACCACGGTCATGCAGTCCCTCCCAGGGCGCGATCCAGGTCGGCCACGATGTCCTCTGGGTCCTCCAGACCCACCGAGATGCGCAGCATCTCGTCGCCGATCCCGGCCCGGCGCCGCTCCTCGTCGGGTATCTGCTGGTGGGTGGTGGAGGCGGGGTGGATCACCAGTGTCTTGGCGTCGCCCACATTGGCCAGATGGCTGGCCAGCTCCACGCCCTCGATGAACTTCACTCCCGCCTCATAGCCCCCCTTCACCCCGAAGGTGAACACCGCCCCCGGGCCGGCAGGCGTGTATCGCTCCGCCAGGTGGCGGGTGGGGCTGTCCTCAAAGATGGGATAGCTCACCCAATCCACGGCCGGGTGGCCGGAGAGGAACCGAGCCACCCCCGCGGCATTGTCCACGTGCCGCTGCATCCGGAGAGGCAGCGTCTCCAGGCCCAGCAGCAGGAGGAAGCTGTTGAAGGGGGACAAGGCCGGACCCAGATCCCGAAGCAGCTCGGTGCGGGCCTTGGTCAGGTAGGCGAACTCCCGGAAGTTCTCCCAGAACCGGAGACCGTGGTAGGCGGGGGAGGGCTCCACCAGGGCCGGGAACTTGCCGTTGTCGAAGGGGAAGCTCCCGCTCTCCACCACCACCCCGGCGATGACCACGCCGTGGCCGCCGATGAACTTGGTGGCCGAGTGCACCACGATGTCCGCTCCGTGCTCCATGGGACGGCACAGGTAGGGGGTGGCGAAGGTGTTGTCCACCATGAGCGGGATGCCGTGGGAATGCGCAACGTCGGCGAAGGCGGAGATGTCGAGGATGTCCGCCCGGGGATTTCCGATGGTCTCGCCGTAGACCAGTTTGGTGCGGTCCGTCACCGCACCGTCCACCGCCTCCAGGTCGGCGGGATCCACGAACGTCACCTCGATGCCCATCTTGCGGAGGGTCACGTCGAACTGGGTGTACGTCCCCCCGTACAGGTTGTTGGCGGCCACCACGTGGTCCCCCTGGCTGCAGAGCGTGAGGATGGCCACGAGCTGGGCCGCCTGCCCGGAGGCGGTGGCCAGCGCTCCCAGGCCGCCCTCCAGAGACGCCATCCGCTCCTCGAAGGCGGCGGTGGTGGGGTTGCCGATCCGGGTATAGATGTTCCCGTAGGTCTGGAGGGCGAACAGGTCGGCCGCCTCCCTGGCGTCCTCGAAGACGTAGCTGGTGGTGGCGTAGATGGGCATCGCCCGCGCCCCGGTCTCGGGATCAGGGCGCTGGCCGGCGTGTATCGCCCGGGTGGAGAACCCGTACTCGTCGCTCACCCCAATGAGAGTAGACCCCCCAACAAGCGGTCCGGACGGGTGCGGCGAGCCTCAGTGAGCCCCAACACATTCCAGCCCCCGCCGCCGGGCGGGGGCTGGAAGCCGCGAGGAACCGGGACCGCTCAGCTGGTGGACCCGGTCAGCGTCCGATCGGCATTGCCCACCGTGATCTTGCGGGGCTTGGCCGTCTCGCGTACCGGAATCCGAACGGTGAGGATCCCCTGGTCGTAGCCGGCTTCGATGGCGTCGGTGTCGAGGCCCTCACCCAGGAAGAACCGGCGGGTGAAGGTGCCGACGGGACGCTCGCGCATCACGACGTGGATGTCCTCGCTCGGCTCCCAATGACGCTCGGCCGAGACCGTGAGGGTGTTCTTCTCCACGGTCAGGTCGATGCTGTCGGGATCGATGCCGGGCATGTCCAGATGCAGGACGAAGGCCTCCTCCAGCCGATAGCCGTCGGCGGCCATGAAGGTCCCACCCGACTCCAGCCGGCGGGTCATCCGATCGAACTCTGCAAAGGGATCGAATCGCAGCAACATGGTTGTCACCTCCTTCTCCAAGCTCTGTCCCTCTTCGGCGTAGGGCCCAGCAGGCCCCAACAGGGCTTCTTGATGCCCCTAAAGTACATCATGAAATCTGAGTTGTCAAGACTCAGGTTCGATGATGTCCTCTCTTGAGGGCTCCCACGCCGGATGGTCCCGGTCGGCGACGTGGTCACCGCCTCGCCCATGGTGGCCCGGTGGGGAGTGGGAGACCGGGCCGCCCGGTTTCGGGGTCGAACATGCCTGGGGACGGTACCCGCCACGCTCTAGCCTCTCTGCCGATGGGCACCGGCCATTCCGATTTCGAGCGACTGACGGGGAGCGACCGCCGCCTGCGTGGCGACTGGCTCATCTGGACGGTGCTGGGACTGGCGGCCGTGACCGCGGTCGCCATCGTCCTGCTGTGGCCCCGCGACCAGCCGGAGGTAAGCACCGCCGAGGAGCTCGGGCTCGCTTCGGGAGTCGTCACCGCCGAGGTGGAATCCGCTCGCGATGCTGCCTGCTCGTTCGCCTCCGACCTCTCCTGTCATCTGGTGGTGTTCCGGCTCCAGGACGGCCGGGACGCCGGGACGCTCACCTCCCAGGAGTTCGAGATCTCACCCTCCGCTCCCCGCTTCGAGGAGGGCGAGCAGGTGGTGCTGAACGTGATCCCCGACGCCGAGCCCCGCTTTCGCTACCAGTACGCCGACCGGGACCGCCGGGGGGTGCTGTGGATGCTGGCGGCGGCCTTCGCCCTGGCGGTGGTGGGGCTGGGCCGTCTGCGGGGCCTGGCCGCCTTGGCCGGGCTGGGCGCCTCCGTCCTGATCATCGTCGCATTCATCGCTCCCGCCATCCTGGCGGGCCGCAACCCCGTGCTGGTGGCGGCAGTGGGCGGATCGGCCATCGCCCTGCTGGCCCTCTACCTCGCCCACGGCTGGAGACCACTCACCCATGTGGCTGCCATTGGCACGTTCGCCTCCCTGGCACTGACACTGGCCCTCTCGACGGGCGTGGTGGCCCTGGCACGCTTCTCGGGCTTCGGGACCGAGGAGGCGTTGTTCCTGACCTTCGTGGAAGGTGTCCAGATCCGCGGCCTCATCCTGGCGGGAGCGGTGCTGGGGGCCATAGGCGCCCTGGACGACGTCACCGTCACCCAGGCCTCCACCGTCTTCGAGCTGCGCCGCCTCAGTCCGGGGACGGAGGCGACAGACCTCTTCCGCAGCGGTCTGGCGGTGGGGCGGGATCACATTGCCTCCACCGTCAACACCCTTCTCCTGGCCTACGCCGGCGCCTCCCTCCCCCTCCTGTTGCTCTTCAGCCTCTCGGAGCTTCCCCTGGGCTTCATCGCCAACTCGGAGGTGGTGGCGGTGGAGATCTTCCGGACCCTGGTCGGCTCGATCGGACTGGTGGCATCCGTCCCGCTCACCACCTGGCTGGCGGCCAGGGTTTCCAGCCGGGCGGGTGGAGTCAGCGGGGGATCCGGGTCCGCTTGAACTCGTTCATCTCCTGCCAGGACAGGAGATCGAGGGTGCGGTCCACGTCCTCGACGGCGCCCCGGCTCATCAGGCGCACGAAGGTGCCGACATCGTTGCGGATGAAGGTGGGAACGCCGAACACCCTCCAGCTCTCCACCGCCTCGGTGTGCTCCTCCGCCAGGGTCCGGGCCGGTGCGCCCGAGGCCACGGCCTCCACGATGGGGCCCACGTCCACTCCCGCCTCCTCCAGGGCCGCCTTCAACACGGCCTCGTCCCGGATGTCCTCACCCCGGTCGTGGCGAGCGGCGAACAGGGCCCGGTGAGCGGCGGGGAAGCTGTCGGGGTCGTTTTCCCGGGCTGCGATCCCCCATTGCAGGGCCAGGACACCGGAGGCGTCCCTGTCCTCGAAGACCTCGGGCTCGCCTTCCCCCACGTGAACCTGGGAGAGGGAGAACGGCCGGAACCGGACGTCCCAGTCTCGCCCCTCCTCCAGACCGTTGAGCACCGCCTCGTTGGCATTGCGGGCGAAAGGACACAGATAATCGAATGTGATCTCGAACTCCATGAACTGGGCAACGGATGGGAGAACCGGACCATTCCCTCGGAACGAATCACCAATGCCGGGCGTTGAACAATATCCGGCAAGGAGGTGGTCGATGACGACCGGAGCGCAAGAACTCTACGTCGACAACTGGCGGGAGGCCGCCGCGTGTGCCTCTGTCCAGGACGTCGACTTCTTCCCGGATCCTGCCGATCTGGGAGCCATCTCCGCCGCCAAGGCTCTCTGTGCCACCTGCCCGGTAGCCGACGAATGCCTCACCTGGGCGATCGAGACCAACCAGACGGAAGGCATCTGGGGCGGCCATACGCCCACCGAGCGCCGCTCCCTGCGCCGCCGCTGGCTGGAGGAGATCCGCCGGGCCTCCTGAGTCGGAAACCGGAAGTCGGAAGTCGAGGCAGTTGCATCCGGCCTTGGACGACGTGCAGCAGACGCAGCACGCTCGGCCGCAGGTACCCGCCCCGACGCGGCCGAGGGCGGATCGCCCCGACCACGACCCCACCACACCACACCGCGCGGTGGGGGTGTGGGGGCAGTACCCCCACAAATCATC
>JBKHJQ010000244.1:0-4650 GCA_046538055.1 Actinomycetota bacterium | reverse complement strand
ACATTGCCCGGTCAGGCTCATGCCTCGGCCGCCTCCACCAGCAGCCGGGCACCCTCCCGGCACTGTTCGGGAGTGACGTCCCGATGGGTGACGACCCGGATCCCGTCACCTACCGAGAAGACCGCCACTCCGGTCGCAGCCGCCTGCTCGACCACGACGGCGGGGTCCTTTCCCGTAGCCAGGCGGAAGATGACGATGTTGCTCTCCACCGTGTCCGGGTCCAGGTCGATGGCGGGAGAAGCGGCCAGTATCCCGGCGACGGCGCGGGCGTTGGCTTGGTCCGTTACGAGATCGTCCAGGTGATGGTCCAGGGCGTGCTCGGCGGCGGCGGCGAACACACCCACCTGCCGCATCGCCCCACCCAGCATCCGCCGATAGCGCCGGGCCCGGGTGACGAACTCCGTCGTTCCGGCCAGCATCGACCCGCCGGGGGCGCCCAGGCCCTTGGAGAACGCAACCCACACCACGTCGAAGGGGGCGGCGAGAGCCGAGAGCTCCACCCCGCCTGCCACCGCCGCGTTCCACAGGCGGGCGCCGTCCAGGTAGGACGCCACTCCCTTCTCGGCGGCGAGACGGCACGCCTCGGTCATGACCCCGGGGGGGACCACCACCCCACCGGCCCGGTTGTGCGTGTCCTCGTAGGCAACCAGGGTGGTGGGAGGGAGGATGATGTGGTCGCGGGGCTTGATGGCCGACTCGAGCTGGCCGGCATCGAAGTACCCGCGATCTCCCCCCAGTTCGGTGAACTGGACACCGGCGTTGGCGCCGCCCGCTCCGGTCTCGGACCAGACCAGGTGGGAGCCGGCCGTCACCACCACGTCGTCGCCGGGGCGGGTCAGGGCCCGGAGGATCACCTGATTGGCCATCGTGCCGGTGGGCAGCCACAGGGCTGCCTCCTTGCCCAGGAGGTCCGCCACCCGTTCCTGGAGTCGGTTGACGGACGGGTCCTCGCCGAACTGGTCGTCGCCCACCCCGGCTTCGGCCATGGCCCTACGCATGGGCTCACACGGAAGGGTCACCGTGTCGGAGCGCAGATCGATCATGGCCCGCAGTGTAAGGGGAGCACTCCGATCCCCGGCGGGGGCGCGGGCTCAGCGGCGCTCGGTGAGCCGATCACCCGCCAGCCGGAGGGGTGTTCCCGGTGTGAACTTGTCGGCCAGGTCCAGATGGAGGTCGACCAGGCGCGCCACCCACTCGACGTCCTCTCGGCTCCCCTCCTCCACCCATCCGTCTCGCTCCAAGGTCCCCCACAGCAGGTCGTGGTACGTGTCACGGTCGATCTCGAACTCCCGGACGGTGAAGGTGGTGGTGGAGAGCCCACTGCCCATCCCCGTCATGGAATTGGTGCATCCACAGTCCGGGTCGTCACAGATGATCGGCAACCGGACCAGCTCACCTTCCACCGTGTGGAAATAGTCGCCGGCATCGGCCCCGGCCCTGGTGGCCACGAACAGCCTCATCCCAAGCTCCCAGTCTCGCTCAACCCGGACACCATGCTACGGCCTCCCGCCCGACCGGCCAGAGGGTCTTTCGACTCACCTTGCCGACCGGCGTCGGCGAGGCGAGCCGCGGAGCGTCGCCTCCTCCAGACGCCACAGCATGGCGGAGAACTCGGGAACCCGGATGTAGCGATACCGGTCCTCCGCCGGCGTGCAGATGCGGGCCAGGCGGTCGTCATGCCACCAGAACAGGTCACATCCCACCGGTAGGGGGGACTCCAGGTAGGAGTCGGCCGCATGGCTGAGAACCGCCAGGGCGGCATCGGTGAACGACTCGTCCCGTATCTGGTGGACGAGGACCTCATCCCGGGCCGGGACCGCCACGAGGGCCCCGAAGGGATGGTGAACGTCCAGATACCGGTCCAGGGCCAGAACCCGGGTGGAGGTCCACCTCCCTCCCCGCAGGGAGAAGTAGCGGACGACGCCGCCGGCAAGCAGGTGGGATTCCCGCTCCACCGGCTCGTCCCACAGCGACCCGCTCCGGGCCCGGTCCCATACAGCTTCGTGAGCCACCCCCCACCGGTCCACTACCTCGGAGGTGACGGTCATCCCCAGCGAGCCGCGTCGCAGCATCAGCCGCTCTCCCAGGCCCTCCACCAGGGGCCGCTCCAGGATCGCACCGTCGAACCAGCCTAGGTCGCCCTCGGCGATGATGGCGGAGCGCAGGTTGGGGGCGGCCTCCTCAAAGGTGGACGGCATCTCGGGCGTGGCGGAGAGAAGGACGTCGAAGTGTGATCGCACGTAGCCGTCCCACTCCTCGGGGTCGTACTGTGCGAGCCGGCGGCGGAGGGGCTCCAGGCCGAACACTCTGCCGTCTTCGGTGGTGATCCCCTCATCGGTGACGGTGACCTCCACGCCGGCGCCGCCGAAGTAGGAGAGGGCTAGCTCCAGCACCTGATGGGTAGTGGGACGGTCGGGAGTGGGTGTTCCTTCCATGATAGATGACGATATAGGATGATTGTCATCGTTGGAAGGGGTGTGGAGACGGGACGTGTTTGACCGAGAGTCCTGCGGGAGCGGACCGCTCAGTCCACCCGCAGGGTGGTCCCGGTGAAGGACCCGACGGCCCCGCCCTCCGCCATCAGCGTCACGAGCCAGGTATCGGCTCTCCCGTTGGGAGGCAGGCCCCGGCGCGCCTCGGCCCGGATCGGCCCGCCCGGGACGATGGGAGCGGTGGGTGTGAACTGGGCGGCAACCGCCACCGCAGTCCGGCCGGTGTTGGAGATGAGGCTCATGGCGCAGTCCGCCAACGAGAAGAGGACCCCGGCCGAGATCCGCCCCCCGGCATCGAGATGATGGTCCGCCGGCTCCAGCTCCACGACCAGACGGTCCGGGGTGGCTTCCACCAGGCGGGCACCCAGTACCCGGGCGAAGCGGTCCGAGTCGAGGAGCTGTTCCACCTCCATTGCAGGGATTCTGCCACCTGCCCGGCTGCTCAGCGGGCGATGGGTGCCCCCACCACCTCCGGGGGTATGCCGAAGGCGTCCACCAGGTGCAGGGACTCATCGGCCAGGTCCCGGGAGAGGGAGGCGACCAGCGCCCGGATCTCGCCTGCGCCGTTGGAGGTGACCAGGCCTGAGGTGAGGTACCCGCCGATGTCGGCCTGTATCCGCCACAACGCGAAGAGGGCGGCCATGCGGTCCAGGGTGGTGTCCACCCCTGGGTCTACCGCCTTCACCCTGCGGAACGACTCCAGAACCCCCAGTTCGGTGGCCGTCCTGGCCAGCGCCAGCGAGTGGGGCTGCACATCCAGAAAGGCAGACGTGGCATCCATCCCGGCATCGACACGGGCCTTGATGCGGTCCGCCAGGGTCTGAAGGAGCTGGCGGGAGCGGCGCGACATGAGGGCGGCACCCACCTCCGGGTCATCCAGTTCCCCTCCCACCGAGCCTACGACCGGAACCGTCTCGGCCACCACCCCGCCGACGCGGTCCAAGACATATCGAAGGAGGCGGCCGGGTGTGAGATCCTCGAAGCTGGACCGGTAGTCGGTCAGGAGCGCCTTGGCCAGGAGCTGAGCCAGGACCGTGTTGTCTCCCTCGTAGGTGGTGAAGACGTCGGCATCGGCCGCCATGGGTCCCAGGCGGTTCTCCGCCATGTAGCCCAGGCCTCCGCAGGCTTGACGGCACTCGGCCACGGTGTCCAGGGCGTGCCAGCTGGCGAACGCCTTCAGTCCCGCCGCCCGACCCTCGAACTCCCGACGGTCGGCGTCGGTGTCCCCGGGGGACGATTCCAGCTCGACATACTCGGCGGCGACCTCGGCCGCTGCCACGTGATAGGCATAGGTGGCGGCCAGCCGCGGCATCAGCCGGGCCTGATGGGTGCGGTACGAGATGAGCCGTCGCTCCTCGCTCCCCTCGGATGCGAACTGACGGCGACGGTGGGCGTACCGCACCGCGATCGTCAGAGCCGTCTCCGCCACCGACACCGCCGCCGATGCCACCGAGACCCGGCCCCCCACCAGGGTGCCGAGGGTCGTGAAGAACCGCCGGGAAGGACTGGGGATGTCCGAGTGGTACTCACCCTCCGGGCTCACCCCGGCGAACCTATCGAGGAGGGCGTGGACTGGCACCCGCACCCTGTCGAAGACGAGCCAGCCGTTGTCCACGCCGTTGAGGCCCGCCTTGGGACCATCGTCTCCGATCTCCACACCCTGGTGCGGGGCACCTCTCCCATCCCGGATCGGGACGATGAAGGCATGCACGCCGTGGTCGAGCTGGTCGGTGAGCAGCCGGGCGAACACCACCGCCGTCCGACCGTCGGAGGCGGCGTTGCCGATGTAGTCCTTGCGGGCTCGAGGATGGGGCGTGTGGATCTCGAATTCCTGGGTGTCGGCCAGGTAGGTGGCCATCGTCTCCAGTCCGGCCACGTGGGAGCCATGACCCGTCTCGGTCATGGCGAAGCATCCCCACTCCTGTCCGGAGATGGCCCGGGCAAGTAGCTCCCGGTGGCGGTCGGTCCCGAGTCGCATCACGGCTCCCGCGAACAGGCCGAACTGCACGCCGAACTTGGTGAGGAGACTCAGGTCGTGATGCGCCAGAGCGGAGAAGGCGGCTATGAAGCCTCCGGGGTCTCCCCCTCCGCCTGCCTCCCGCGGATACCCCAGCGCGCCGATCCCGTCGACGGCCAGCACCTCCACCCACTCGCGTAC
>JBKHJQ010000243.1:0-4666 GCA_046538055.1 Actinomycetota bacterium | reverse complement strand
GCCATGAGCCCCGACCCTACATCCGGGGTTCACGTCCCGGCCTTGCCGCCCGGACCGTCCGGGTTCGCGTCCGCCAGCCGGTCCGCCAGCTCCGAGACCACGTCGTTCATCTCCAGGTCGGCGACCACCGCCGGGAGATGGCCTACTCGCCCGCAAACGCCTCCCACTCTTCGCGAAGACGGTGGGACTCACGTCAGCCCCATCGACCCACTTAGCATCGGTCGGGATGCCACCCCGGGAGCCCACAACTGCTGAGGAAGCGTCGGAGACGGCGCTGCTGGTACCGGTCCCCGCGGCGGAGCGGGTGGTGGGGCGGTGGCGGGATCGCCTGGATCCCTCTTGCAGGCTGGGCATGCCCGCCCACATCACCCTTCTCTACCCCTTCGTCCCTCCCTCCCGGGTGGACCAGACCCTGGTGGACGAGCTCGTCGGGCTGCTCGCCGATGCCCACCGCTTCGAGTTCGAGCTGAGCAGCGTCCGCTGGTTCGGGGAGGATGTGGTGTGGGCCGAGCCGAAGCCACCCGAGCCCTTCCTGGGGCTCACCGACCTGGTGCTGGCCCGCTGGCCATCATATCCGCCCTATCAGGGCGCGCACTCCGAGGTGGTTCCCCATCTCACCATCGCCCAGGATTGCCCACCCGAGGACATGGAGGAGGCGGCGGCCGCCGTGAGCGGTGAGCTTCCCATCCGGTCCCGAGCCGAGGAGGTGTGGCTGATGGCGGGAAGCCGCAACCCCCACTCCTGGGAGATCCGGGCCCGCTTCCCTCTCGGGGCGTGACCGTTCTCGCGCATCATCTGCGGCCCATAGGCCGCAGATGATGCGCGAAAACGAGGTCGCTCTCGCTAGGTGGGGAGCCGCAGGGACCAGGGGGAGCGGCCCCGCCGGTCGCCTTCGAGCTCTCCGGGTGCCAGCGGCACCGTCACCGTGGCGGTGCCCTGGGTGGTGTTGCCGCAGTCGTCTTCCGCCTCGTAGGTGACGGTGTACACCCGGCCGTCGCCCAGGCCGGAACGCTCCGCCCGCAGCTGGAAGGTGGTGTCGTCCACGATCACGATGTCGTCGACGGTGTTGCCGTCTCCTTCCCCGTTGTCCGGCTCGTTGGACGTCACCGAGACCAGCTCCACCGACGGATCCGGGTCGAAGTTGTCGGTGGCCTCGACGGTGGCGTTCACCGTCTGGTACTGGTGGTTGGGCGGCCACAGCACCGTCCGGTCCAGTGTCACCGAGACCTCGGGCGGGACCTCGTCGCACACGTCCAGGCCCACGATCACCGGGTCGTGGTCCGAGGACCGGAACGGGTCGGGGGCGTAGAGGGCGTCCTGGGGGTCCTGTTTGAACGTCATGTCGTAGTCGATCAGGTCGGGCTCGTCGGCGTTGATGTGCCACACCGTCGCTCCCGTGACCTCACCCACCAGGCCGGGGTTGGCCAGACCGTGGTCCAGGTAGCCCCACTGCCCGTCGAACACGAACGAGTAGGCCTCCTCGCCCTGGTACTTGTGGACCAGGTCGGTGTATCCGCCGTCCCGGAGGGCTTCGATCGGGTCCTCCTTGTCGTAGGCGTTGAGGTCGCCGATGATCAGGAAGTCCTCGTCGCCGCTGCCGGTGGGGTCGGAGGCCAGCCAGTCCACCATCGCCTCGGCCGCCTCCGCCCGGGTCAGGTTGCAGTTGCCCTGCTCGGGGTCGTCGTCGCCCGCTCCGCAAGGCGAGCCCTTCGACTTGAGGTGGTTGACGGCCACGGTGAACACCCCGCCGTCCTCCCGGTCCAGGAAGGTCTGGGCCAGGACCGGTCGGTTGCGGTCGTCGTCGAAGCGGTCGTCCACCGACGAGTCCAGGATGGCGAAGTCACCCACCGGCTCCACGCTGTCCGGCTGGTAGATGAGCGCCTGGCGGATGGCGTCGCTTCCGATCGCCCCCGTCTCGATGTAGTCGTAGGTGCCGTCCCCCAGGTCGTCGTTGAGGCCCGCCACCAGGTCGGCGGTGGGGACGTCGCCGGGGTGGTTCTCGATCTCGATCAGACCCACCACGTCGGAGTCCATCTCCGAGATGGCGGCCACGATCTTGGCCCGCTGGCGCTCCAGCTCCTCGGCGGTGTCGGCCCCCCGGCACTCCTGGTCCTCCGCCGGACCGCAGATCTCGGGGCCCTCGTCGAGGGTGGTGAAGTAGTTCAACACGTTGAACGACGCCACCTCCAGGTCACCCACCTCCTCGTGCTCCATTGGCCGGGGGTTGGTGGGGGTGTAGTCGGCCCCCTGGGTGGGCTGGATCCGGTACAGGCCGAAGGCGAAGTCCATCACCCCGGTGGCGTTGGTCACCAGGTCGCCGCCCCGGAACAGGTTGTCCAGGTCGAACTCCTCCCCGTTGGGATGGATGGCCGGGTCCGGGTTCTGGGTGGTGCGGCCGTCGTCGAGGGTGATGCGGCTGCGCTGGTGGAGGTCGGCCAGGGCGGCCGCCTCGTCCGAGCCCGGCTCGAGGACGGCGGTGGGCTGGAACTGGCGGCCGTCGGTGAGGACGATCTCACCGAAGCGGTCGAAGTTGAAGTACTCCGAGATGGTGAGGTCCTGGGGGAAGGTGACCCGCATGCCCTCCACTGCCTCGAAGTCCTCGTCGGGGTCGTCCACCGGCAGGGTCACCGGTGTCGCTCCGGGCAGGTCGTTGCCCTCCGAGCAGGTGATCTGATCGTCCAGGGTGATCTCGGTGAGCCCGTTGAACTCCGACACCGAGCCCAGTACCCGCACCTGGTCGCCCACCGACACGTCGTCCGCTCCGGGGGCGAAGACGAAGACACCCTCGGAGGTGTCGGGGTCGTCGTCGGCGTCGGCGTCCTCTTCCTGGACGTGGAATCCGTCGAGGTCGCCGTCGTCGGGCTGGTCGTTGTTCTGGAAGTCGCCCACGACGATCCCCTCCACCGTCACGGTCTCACCCTCCAGCGGGCTCTCGGCGCCGTCTCCCTGCACCTCATGGATGAAGGTGGCGGGGTCGCCGCACACACCGATCGGGGGCGGAGGCTCGATCTCGACGGCCTGGTTGGGTGCTCCCGGGGTGTTGAGCGCCTCCCCTTCCTCCGGTGTGCCGGTCTCACCCTCGATCCCGGCCAGGTCGAAGTCATTGCGCACCCAGTCGTCGGCCGTGTCGGTGTCGGTCCCATCCGGTATGCGGGAGGCCCCTCCGGGTGGGAAGCTCGAGACTCCGTCGTAGTTGGGGCCGAGAGCCGGCTCGCCGTAGGTCAGGTCGCCGCTGTCGCCGTCGTCGACGGCCACCGCGTCGACGATCCCATCCCAGGGAGTCTCCTCGAAGGTGCCGTCGTCGTCGGTGTCGAGGTCGTCGCCTTCGCTTCCGGTGAAGTCGGAGACCAGCAGCAACGTGAGGGTCCCGTTCTCCAGGGTACCGGCGGCGAGGTCGGCCAGCCAGAAGCCGTCCCCGTCGGTGCTGCCCACGGGGATGGCCTCGTCGATCGTGCCGGTGGTGGAGTCGCCTTCGATCTGGAGGATGGTCAGGTGGGAGAGGTCGGTGGATGCCGGACCGTGCACCTCCACGTACTCCACGTCCGTGCCGGCGGTGCTGGCCGAGAACTCGTTGATCACGGCCTCTGGGGCCGGTGGGGGCTCGTCACATGCGACGGTGTGGGCGCCCAGGCCGTCGAAGGTGTCGGTGGGGAATGCGTTCCACTCGATCGAGGCGTCGAAGGTGTCGTCGGGGTCGGTATCGCCGGCGCAGACGGACTCTGCCCGCCGCAGAGTGTCGTCCTGTCCGCCCCCGGTCCATTCGCCGCCAGGGTCGACGCCCACCTGCCCGAAGGAGTCCACCACGTCGCCGTCGCTGCGCAGGACGATGGCGTCGTTCCCGTTGAACCACCCGGCTCCGTTGGTCTGGTCCGCCTCGTCCAGGATGGCGGAGACGGCCGAGGACTGGGCCACCACAAACACGTCCCCGGGCGCCACGGTGCCGGTCAGGTCGATGGTGAGGCCGGGGGAGTCGCTGCCGTTGAAGTAGACCTCGATCTGGTAGGCGCCGGCCTCCAGGTCGACGGTGGCGTCGGTGCCGTTGAAGATCTCCAGGGCCTTGTTGTTGCTCGACCCCTCGATGTACTCGGAGATGATCAGGTCGGTGGGAGCGGAGCGGGCCGGGGTGGCGGGCATCACCACTATCAGCGAGGCGATCATCGTGATCGCCACGAACGCGGCCACCCGCGAGTTGTGCGTCCGGGTCATCGTTCCACTCCTCCACCTAGCTACCGAGCTGCCGCGCAGCGTAGCCCCATCCCGGGTCCTGTGTCCGGGCGGGACCGCCCTGTTGCCCGCTAGTCGTGGGCCGGCACCTCCTCGTCCAGCCAGTGACGCCCCATCTCTTCCTGGATCTCGGCGACGGCGTCATCAGGCAGCTCGGGCGGCTGGGAGGGCTCGGGCAGCCCGGTCCGGCCTCCCTCCCGGTGCGTCGCAGCAATGCCACGACCCGGTCGGCGTCACCCCGGTCGGAGGCGCACCGGTCGGTGCCCACCTCGCTCCTGAAGCCGTCAGACACCCGTTGTGGTGGGGATCACTCCCATATCGGCGGAGTCACGCCCTCGTGCCAGGAGGCCAGGGTCCTCCGTATCTCCCGGCGCGCCGTCTCAACCGAGCAGGTTCCGCCCCGCATCGCCAGCCAGCGCGTCGCCGCCGGTCCCATCCGGTC
>JBKHJQ010000242.1:0-4670 GCA_046538055.1 Actinomycetota bacterium | reverse complement strand
CATCGTCTGCGTCGGTGGTGGCCCGGCGGGCCTTTTCACCGCCATCCTCGCCCGGAAGGCCTTCCCGTCCATCGAGGTGGTGGTGCACGAACGCAATCCCTACAACGCCACCTACGGTTTCGGGGTCGTCTTCTCCGACGAGACCCTCCTGAACATCGCCGACGCCGATCCCGAGTCCTACACCCGTATCGAGGCGGAGTTTCGCTACTGGTCGGACCTGGAGATACGGAAGGAAGGGAAAGTCACCCGCACCACCGGACACGGGTTCGCGGCCTTTCCCCGGCTGCGCCTCCTCCAGATCCTGGGTGACCGGGCGATGGAACTGGGAGCCGACGTGCGCTTCGAGTCGGACGTGGAGGACTCCACGGCTCTCGACGCCGACCTCATCGTGCTGGCGGAGGGGGTCAACTCACCCACCCGCCGACGGATGACGGACTACTTCCGCCCGCATCTCGCCATGGGAGAGGCACGCTACGCCTGGTTCGGAACACAACACGATTTCGGGGTATTCACCTTCCTGTTCGAAGAGACGCCGCACGGAGTCGTCCAAGCACACTGCTATCCCTACGCCGACGGTCTATCCACCCTCATCATCGAGATGAACGACGCCACGTGGCGGTCGGCGGGCCTGGAACCCGAGCAGGAATTCGCCGTGGGCGAGACCGATCCCCAGGCCAAGGCGTTCGCCGAGAAGGTGTTCGGTGGCCACCTGGGCGGCTACGACCTGATCGGCAACAACAGCCGATGGATCAGCTTTCCGGAGGTGACGGCGGAACGGTGGTTCTGGGACCGCTACGTGTTGCTGGGCGACGCCGCCCACACCGCCCACTTCTCCATAGGCTCGGGCACCAAGCTGGCCATGGAGGATGCCATATCCCTGGTGGCAGCCCTGGCCGGACACGACGACCTCGCTTCGGCGCTGGCTGACTATGAGACCGAACGCAGACCCCAGGTCGAATCGACCCAGCGGGCTGCCCGCACGTCACAGGCGTGGTTCGAGGGAGTGGACCGCTACTGGGATCTCCCCCGGTCCCAGTTCGACTTCCAGCTGCTGACTCGCAGCCAGCGCATCACTCTCGACAACATGCGGCTCCGCGACCCGGTGGCCACCGCCGAGATCGTGGAGGACTGGCGCTCCCGCCAGGAGCTCCCCGCACCGTCGGAGGACACCCCACCCATGTTCCATCCGTTCCGCATGCGGGACACCGAGTTTCCCAACCGGGTGGGGGTGTCCCCCATGGCCCAATACTGCGCCCGTGACGGCGAGCCGACCGACTGGCATCTGGTCCACCTGGGAAGCCGGGCGGTGGGTGGGGCCGGGTTGGTGATGGTGGAGATGACGTGCGTCTCGCCGGAGGGGAGGATCACCCCCGGCTGCACCGGCCTCTGGAACGACCGCCAGGCCGAGGCCTTCCGCCCCATCGTCGGTTTCGTGCGGGAGCACACCCACGCCACCCTCGGGATGCAGCTGGGCCATTCGGGACGCAAGGGCGGGATGAAGGTGCCCTGGGAGGCAGGCGGCGACGACCTGTCGCCCGTATCCGGGGCGTGGGAGCGACTCGCCCCCTCCCCCATTCCGTTCCGGTCCGGAGGGCCGGCACCCACCGAGATGACCCGCCGCCACATGGAGCAGGTACGGGACCAGTTCGTGGCCGCCACGCGCCGCTCGGCCGATCTGGGCTTTGACCTACTGGAGCTGCACATGGCCCATGGGTACCTGCTCTCCAGCTTCATCAGCCCCCTCACCAACCGGCGGAGCGATGCGTACGGTGGCTCGCTGGTCGACCGGATGCGCTTCCCCCTGGAGGTCACCGGGGCGGTGCGGGAGGCATGGCCCGAGGAGAGGCCCCTGTCTGTGCGCATCTCGGCTACCGACTGGGCGGAGGGAGGCACCACCGGCGACGACGCCGTCGAGATGGCGCGCATGTTCGCCGACCACGGCGTCGACGTGATCGACGTGTCCACCGGGCAGGTAGTAGAGCAGCAGCGTCCCCGGTACGGGAGGCTGTGGCAGACGCCGTTCGCGGACCGGATCCGCCTGGAAACCGGTTTGCCGACCATGACAGTGGGAGCGGTGTCGTCGATCGACGACGTCAACACGGTTCTGGTGGCGGGACGTGCGGACATATGCCTGCTGGCCCGACCTCACCTGGTCGACCCCTACTGGACCCTCAATGCCGCCATCGACCAGGGATATGAGGGGCATCCGTGGCCGGTCCAGTACCTCCAGGGCAGGACGGCGCGGCGGCGGGAACAGGACCCCAACCGCCGGCTCTTCAGCCGGTGACGACGAAGAACAGCCGCAGGAAGGGAAACAGGGTCGTGCCGTCCGGTTCCGGGGGATAGGCGTCCCGCATGGCGGCGGCGAACTCCGCCACGAACCCCTCCCCCTCCTCGGGACCCAGCCGGTCCAGGACCGGACGAAGGCCGCTCCCCCGCAGCCACTCCACCACCGGGTCGTCTCCTTCCAGCACGTGCAGGTACTCGGTCTCCCACACGTCCACATGTCTCCCTGCTCCGGCCAGCATCCGGTAGTACTCGATGGGCGTCGCCACCGGATCCACTCGCAGCACTCCCCTGAGCACCTCACCCCGGGCCCCGGCGAGTTCCCGCATTCGGAGGTGGCTGGGGTGGGCGTAGTTACGGGGCATTTGCACCGCCAGCGCCCCGCCGGGAGCGAGCCAGGAAAGGAGATGATCGAGGACTGCGGGATGGTCTCCCAGCCACTGCAGGGTGGCGTTGGAGAAGACCACGTCCGCCGGTCGAGGCGGCCGCCACGCCCGCAGATCCGATTCCACGAAGGTGACTCCGGGGACGGACCGACCCGCCTGTGCCAGCATCTCGGGCGACGAGTCGATGGCGGTGATGGTGGAGCGGGGCCAGCGGTGGAGCAGCAGGCTGGTGGAGTTGCCGGGACCGCAGCCTACGTCGATCACCGTGGCCGGATCCTGGTGAGGCACACGGGCCAGAAGATCCCGGGCGGGGCGGGTGCGATGCTCCTCGAACTGCAGGTACCGGGCGGAATCCCAACTGGGCATGGGCCGAGCGTATTCTGCGTGCCATGACACGCGATCTGAAGCTGTACATCGACGGGGAATTCACCGAGGGAACCGGCGAGGAGGTGTACGAGCTTCGGTCGCCGGTGAACGGCGAGCATATCGCCAACGTGCCGATCGCCTCCCGGGCCGACATCGACCGGGCGGTGAGTTCGGCCCGGGGCGCGGCCGAGGAGATGCGCCACTGGACGGCCTTCGAACGCGCCGACCTGTGCCTTCGGATCTACGAACTGTGGCAGGACCGGGTGGAGGACGTTGCCCGCAGCCTCACCCTGGAACAGGGCAAGCCGTACAAGGCGGAGGCGGTAGACGACATCGCCGAGTCCGGCGACTATTTCCAGATCGCGGCGGAGGATGTCAAGCGGCTGTCGGGGGAGCTGATCCCCACCACGGAGCGGACCAGGAGGATGTTCACGGTCAGGCGGCCGGTGGGGGTGTGGGCGGCGATCACACCCTGGAACTTCCCGGTGATGATCCCCATGGAGTACGTGGGTCCGGGGCTGGCCACCGGCAATTCCGTGATCGTCAAGCCCCCGGAGTTCACCTGCATGGCGCTGCTGGAGATGGCGGAGGTGTTCTCGGAGGCGGGCGTGCCCCCCGGGGCGATCCAGATCATCCCCGGCGGCGGCGCCATCGGCGAAGCCCTGGTCACTCACGACGGAATCGACGCCATCGGCTTCACCGGGTCCTCGGAGACGGGCAAGCGCATCGTGTCCCGGATGGGCCTGAAGCGCTCCATCATGGAGATGTCCGGCAACGGACCCCTGGTGGTGACGGGCGACGCCGACGTGGCGGCGGCGGCGGAAGCGGCCGTGTACGGGGCCTACTACAACGCCGGGCAGGTGTGCTGCGCCACCGAGCGGGTAGTGGTCCTGGAGGAGGTCCACGACCAGTTCGTGGAGGCGACCCTGAAAGCGGCCGAGGCCGTGAAGCTGGGCGACCCCTTCGACGACGCCACCACCATGGGGCCCCTCAACAACCTCCCCACTGCCGACAAGATGGACCGCCACCTGGAAGATGCCGCCACCCGGGGTGCGGAGGTACTGGTGGGAGGCGGCCGGGCGTCGGGGTTCCCCACCGACCTCTACTACCAGTTCACGGTGGTGGACCGCGTCGACGAGGAATCGCTCCTGTCGAAGGAGGAGTCTTTCGGGCCCGTGGTCCCCATACTGGTGGCGAAGGACGACGAGGATGCCATCGCCATCTCCAACCGCACCCATCTGGGCCTGCAGGCGGCGGTATTCACCAACGACCTGTCCAAGGCGTGGTGGTACGCCGACCGCATTCGCTCCGGTACCGTGGTGGTGAACGACTCCACGGACTTCTGGGAGACCTTCCAGCCCTTCGGCGGAGCGGCCGGAACCGACACGGGATGGGGTCGCCAGCGGATCGAGGAGTTCACCGATCTCCAGACAGTGAGCTTCAACCTCCGGGAGATGTGATCAATCCATGGCAGAGGCCATGCCGGCGAACCCCCCACCGAAGGCCCCGAGCAGGACTCCGGGCAGGAGGGCCGTAGCGACCGAGTCGCCCAGGTCGTTGTCGGTGATCAGCCAGATGGCCAGGGTGAGCCCGACCAGGACCACGGGTATCCCGATGAGCACACCTCGCAGG
>JBKHJQ010000241.1:0-4705 GCA_046538055.1 Actinomycetota bacterium | reverse complement strand
GGAAGAAGCTGTAGACGAAGTAGCTCTTGAACTTGGTGCGCTCCGCCATCGCCCCCGAGACGATGGTGGCGGCCGTGGCGGCGAAGGCGGCCTGGAAGAAGAAGAACGTGGACGGTAGGAGCCCGTCTCCGGAGGTGTCTTCCACTCCGGCGATGCCCAGGTCGAATCCGAACCATCCTCCCAGGAGCTCGTCTCCCCCGAAGGCGATGCCGAACCCCACGATGGCGAACGCCAGCACGCCCGCCGACATGTCCATCAGGTTCTTCATCATGATGTTGGAGACGTTCTTGGCCCGGGTGAGGCCTGCCTCCAGCAGTCCGAAGCCGGCCTGCATCAAGAAGACCAGGACACCGGCGATGAAGATCCAGAGGTTGTCGAGCACGAACTGGGAGGCTGCGCTCGGCTCCTCCTGCCCCAGCGCCGGGCTGGCCATGACCAGGACCAGCAGAGCGCCGAGCGCCGATCCGATGAGTAGCTTTCTCTTCACAGTGCCTCCTACGTCGGTGGCCCACATGTGCGGGGACGTTCTGAGGCTGGAAGGGAAGAAGCCAGACGTTTCGTCACTGTTTCACAGGAATAAACACACGAGAACAACCCGGGCCGGCCACCCCTTCTCCCCCGTTGTCGCGCAAAGCGGGTTCTTTGGGGCCGGGGCTAGGGCGTCAAGGAGCTGCCAGCGCCTGGTCGATGTCGGCGATCAGGTCTTCCACGTCCTCCAGGCCCACCGAGATCCTGATCACCCCATCCGTGATGCCCATGGCCTGGCGCACCTCGCGGCCCAGGCGGCGGTGGGTGGTGGTGGCAGGATGGGTGACGAGGCTCTTGGCGTCTCCCAGGTTGTTGGAGATGTCGATGGTGGTGAGCCGGTCGAGGACGGCGAAGGCCTCGGCCGTGCCCCCGTCGATCTCGAAGGTGACGACGGTGCCGCCCCCCTTCATCTGGCGGCGGGCCAGATCGGCCTGGGGGTGATCGTCCAGCCACGGGTAGCGAACGCCCACCACCCGCCGATGGCCGCGGATATGGCGGGCCACGGTCAGCGCCGCCGCGGTCTGATGGCGGACCCTGAGTCCCAGCGTCTCCAGGCTCTTGACCAGGACCCAGGCGTTGAAAGGGCTGAGGGAGGGGCCGGTGTGGCGCATGAACGGCTGCAGTCGCTCGGCTATGAACTCCTCCGATCCGCAGATGATCCCTCCCAGGGTGCGCCCCTGGCCGTCGATGTGCTTGGTGGTGGAGTAGACGACGATGTCCGCCCCCAGGTCGAGGGGTCTCTGCAGCACGGGCGTGGCGAAGACGTTGTCGACGATGACGGTGGCTCCCGCCCGGTGGGCCAGGTCACTCACCGCCGCCACGTCGATCAGGTCCTGCATGGGATTGGACGGAGTCTCGAAGAAGACGGCGCGGGTCGGGTGCTGCAGCGCCGCCTCCCACTGATCCAGCTCCGTCCCGTCCACGAACTCGGTCGTGATCCCCCAGCGGGGCAGCAGCTCGTCCAGGATGACATAGCAGGACCCGAACAGGCCCCTGGCCGCCACCACCCGGTCCCCTGCCTGCAGCGAAGCGGCCAGCGCATAGAACACGGCGGACATCCCCGAGGCGGTCGCCCACGCCGCTTCCGCTCCCTCCAGTCGCCGGAACCGCTCCTCGAACATGGCCACCGTCGGGTTTCCGTACCGGCTGTACACGAAACGGTCGATGTCGCCCGCGAAGGCGGCCTCCGCCTCCGCCGCCGTCTCATACACGTAGCCGGAGGTGAGGAAGAGAGCCTCGGCCGTCTCGTCGAAGGAGGAGCGGCTGAGGCCGCCCCGAACCGCTTCGGTGTCCGGATGCCATCCGTCGCTCATGGGATCGACCTGACCATGGGCCGTCTAGAGGCGGGGGAGGACGGGGAACGAGGCACGTGTCGGGCCGCTCGGGACAGGCATCACGGGGCGGCCGATCTGGCCTGACCGAGGGCGGCCGCCGCCTCCTCCACCGCCGTCTCGAACTTGAGCCCCATGAGGATCAAACCGGCCGCACCGGCCGACCGGGCCCGGCGGCCGATTTCGCTCACCTGCTCCCAGGCCCAGCGACGCCGGGAGGTCCGGTCCTCCATCCCCGCCAGCTCGCTTCGCACCGGGTCACTCACCGGGACCGCACCCCAGCCCTCGGCCTGACGGACCCATCGCTCGCTGAAGGGGGGGATGACGGCGACGTAGATCGCCGGATCGCCCTCGCTCGGCTGCAGCGCCTCCAGGCACTCCTCCAGCGAGGTCGGGTCCAGCACCGGGGCGGTCACCACGAACTGCGCTCCGGCGTCGATCCGACGCTGGAGATGGGCACGATCGAACCGGGTGGGTGTGCCCACCTCGAAGTCGGGCATCACCGCCTGCAGGCTGCGGAGATGCTCGGTCACCTCGTGGGGGGTGGCGGCCTGCTCAACGGCGGGGAAGGTATCGCCCGACACGACAAGGAAAGAGTCCACCCCGTTCCCCAGCGCGCCCCGCACCTCCGATTCGATCGCCAGGACGTTGCGGTCCCGGGTGGAGACGACCACGGTGGGATGGACCTCGGGGAGGTCGTGGGTGATCCTGGCACCGTAGGCGTAGGGGGAGACCCGGATCTTGCCGAACACGTTGTCGGTGATCAGCACATGGGACCAGGTCTCCTCCAGGCTGTGGTGGCTGTGGTCAGGGAGGATGGGAGGGTTGACCTCCACGATGGTGACGAAGTCGGGTTTGAGGGTCAGCACGGGGCGATCACCTGGCGATGAAGTACTTGGCCTGCGGGTGATGGCAGATCAACGCCGAGGTGGTCTGCTCGGGCTGATACTGCCATCCGGTCTCCTGGGAGCATTCGATGCCGATCCGCTCGGCGCCCAGCAGGCCGGCGACGGTGGCGTTGTCCTCCAGGTCGGGACAGGCGGGGTAGCCCCATGAGTAGCGCCCACCCCGATACTGCTGTCGGAAGAGGCCCTTGAGGGTGGGGCCATCCTCGTCGACGAAGCCCCATTCGGTGCGGATCCGGTGGTGCCAGTACTCGGCCAGGGCTTCGGCCATCTCCACACCCAGGCCGTGGGTGAACAGGTAGTCGCGGTACCGGTCCGCCTCGAAGAGCTCCTTGGCCCGTTCGGATGCCCGCGCCCCCATCGTCACCAGGTGGAAGCAGGCGTAGTCCACCTCCGGCGAGTCGACCGGCCGGAAGAAGTCCGCTATGCACAGGTAGGGGTCCTCGCTCTGTCGGGGGAACGACAGGCGGGTGCGCTCCTCGGTTCGGCTCTCATCGGTCCAGACCACCAGGTCGTTGCCGTCCCCGGAGGCGGGGAAGTACCCGTACACCACCTGGGGCACCAGGAGGTCCTCGGCCTTGGCGATCGCCAGCCGCTCCCGCAGCAACCCCCGGAGCCTCTCCTTGAACTCGGCATCGGACTCGTCTCCCTCGGGACGGAACTGCCACTGGTTGCGGAACAGTGCCGTCTCGTTGAGGTAGCCGGCGATGTCGTCGATCCGCAAGCCCTTCACCACCCGGGTGCCCAGGAAGGGCGGGACGAATATGCGGTTGTCGGAGGCCACCTGGGGCGAGCGCTCCGTCCGGACCTCCCCGGAGGGGCGGTCGCCGCCGCGCCGCTTCCGGGCGGGAGCCACCTTCCGTCCCAGCTCGGGGTCCGGCTCTCCCTGCTCTCTCGCCTCTGCCAGTCGTTCCATCACCCTCAGACCCTCGAAGGCGTCCTTGCCGTAGAAGAGAGGGCCGGGGTATATGGACCGGAGGTCGGACTCCACATAGCGGCGGGTGAGGGCGGCACCACCCAGCAGGACCGGCATGTCGGCCAGGTCGCGGCGGACCATCTCCTCCAGGTTCTCGCGCATGACGAGCGTGGATTTCACCAGCAGGCCCGACATTCCCACCGCGTCCGCGCCGAAGGCGGTGGCGGCCTCCAGCAGCTCCCCGATCCCCACCTTGATGCCCAGGTTCTTCACCTCGTAGCCGTTGTTGGTGAGGATGATGTCGACGAGGTTCTTTCCGATGTCGTGCACGTCGCCCTTCACGGTGGCGAGGACGATGCGGCCCTTGCCGCCTCCCTCGGTCTTCTCCATGTGCGGCTCGAGATGGGCCACCGCCGCCTTCATCGTCTCCGCCGACTGCAGGACGAAGGGAAGCTGCATCTCCCCGGAGGCGAACAGATCCCCCACCACCTTCATCCCCTCCAGGAGCGGCCCGTTCACCACGTCCAGGGCGGCCATCGCCACCAGCGCCTCGTCCAGGTCGTCTTCGAGCCCGGTGCGGTCGCCGTCGATTATCCGCTGGCTGAGCCGCTTCTCGATCGGCCAGTCGCTCCGATCCTCCACCTCGGCCCGGGCCTCCTCCACATCACTGAACATGTCCAGGATGCGGCTGAGCGGGTCGTAGTCGCCGTGCCCCCGGTCATAGATGAGGTCGGCGCATGCCTCCCGCTGCTCGTCGGGGATGCGGGCCAGGGGCACGATCTTGCCGGCGTGGATGATGGCCGCATCCAGGCCCGATTCCACCGCCTCGTGGAGGAACACCGAGTTGAGGACGTGCCGGGCCGCGGGTTTGAGGCCGAAGGAGACGTTGGACACACCCAGGATGGTGTAGACGCCGGGCAGCTCCTCTTTGATCCGCCGCAGAGCCTCCAGGCTGGCCAGGGCGTCCCTCTGCAGATCGGAATCGCCGGTGGACAGGGGGAAGGTGAGCGGGTCGATGAGGAGGT
>JBKHJQ010000240.1:0-4705 GCA_046538055.1 Actinomycetota bacterium | reverse complement strand
ATGCAGCCCACCCGGTCGCTATTCGACCTGCTGGGCCAGGCGTCGAGTGAGGCCGTGTGATGGATACCCGACCGCTGACCCGCCGGCTGGACAAGATGTTCCGGAACCGGCAGGACTGGGAGGCTACCTGGCAGACCGCGTACGAATACATGGCCCCGGAGCGGGCAGTATTCACGCAGGATGCCAATCAGCGCCCGGCCGGGTCCATCGGGGAGTACATCTACGACAGCACCGCCATTGACGCGGCGGAGCGGCTGGCGAACCTCATCCTCTCCGGGTTGACGCCGCCCTGGCGCAAGTGGTTCCGGTTCCGGCCGGGGACCAAGGTGCGGGACCCCAATGAGCGGTCCAAGCTGCAGGAGCCGCTGACGCTGGCCGAGGACGTGGTGTACGAGGAGCTGCGCCGGTCCAACCTGTACCAGGAGCTGCAGCCCATGCTGCTGGACCGCATCGTGGGCGGCACCGGCACCATGATGTTCAACCTCGACGACGAGCGCCTGCGCTTCAAGGCCATGCCGCTGGCGGAGGTGGCCCTGGAGGAGGACAACGCCGGCGAGGTGTCGGCCACGGCTCGCCGGGTGAACATGAGTTTTCGGGACATCGAGCGGGCCTGGGGCGGCAAAGTGCCGGACGAGTGGCGTCGGGCCAACGAGAGCAACCCGGAGGCCGAGCGTCACCAGGTCGAAATGATCAATGCCCGGGACGCGGACGGGAGCTGGCAGTACGTCGTTCGGCTGAAGGATGGCGGCCATATTCTGGACAAGAGCGTGGATAGCTACCCCCGGCTGCTGGCGACGCGGTGGACCAAGCTACCCGGCACGCCTTACGGCCGGGGCCCGGGGCTCCGCGCCCTCCCCCATGTTCGCGCGCTGAACAAGATCAAGGAGCTGTCCCTCCAGAACGCCGCGCTGGCGGTGGCCGGGGTCTACACGGTGGTGGACGACGGGGTGGTGAACCCCTGGACCCTCAGCCTGGACCCCGGGGATTTCATCCCGGTGGCGAGTAACGCCCCCAACGAGAAGACCATCGCGCCGCTGGAGTCCAGCTCCAACTTCGACGTGGCCATGTGGTCCTTCGAGGAACTGAAGGCGTCCATCCAGCAGATATTCCTGGCGGACCAGTTCGGCCCTCTCGACGCCACGCCGCGGTCGGCCACCGAGGTCAGCGAGCGCACCAACATCCTTGCGCAGGAACTGGGTTCCACCATCAGCCGCCTGCAGTTCGAGTTGCTGATGCCTATGCTGCGGTCGGTGGTCAAGCGCCTCGGGGACGACGACCGCCTGCCCAAGGAGCTGGAGCTGGACGGAGAGACGGTGACGGTGGAGTTCACGTCTCGGTTGTCCCGGGCCCAGCGGGCGGAGGATGAGCAGTCGCTGCTGGAGTACGCCCAGGTGGTCACGCAGTTCGGTGAGGTGGACCCCAAGGCCGGCATGGTGCTGGATGTCCACAAGGCGTTGCGTGAGGTGGCGGAGCTCCGGGGCGTGAACCCCGAACTGCTGCGAGACGAGGAGGAAATCCAGCAGCTGATGGACCAGGCCGCTCAGGCGCAGGCCGCCAGTGAACAGGAACCGGGCGCCGCGGGCGGACAATCGCAAGGTGGTGGGCAACCCCAGGGCGGCGGAGCGCCGCCGGCAGGAGGCATGGCATGAACGAGGAAGAACGAGAGCGCAAGGCCCGGGAGCGGGAGGAGCATCAGCGACAGCTGGAGTACGCCGCCCGAGTGGCCTTGAGCGTGGAGGGGGCGAAGCCCCTGGTCGAAGAACTCCGGCGGATTGCCATGGGCAACGCCTACGCGCAGGGGCGCAACAAGGCGGACATGGCGTTCGCGGACGGCAAGCGGGCGACCGCAGTACACCTACTGAAACTCGGAGGAATCGAGAATGGCTGAAGAAGGCGAGGCACAACCGACCGAAGGGGCGGCCCCCGCCGAGGGCGAAGGCGAGAACCTACTGGAAGGGGTCCAGTCTACCCAGGAGGCGGCCACGCCGCCATCCCAGGAGCCGACCGTGGAGCATAGCGACCGGGACCCGCACAAGAACGACCCCAACGTGGAGCCGGTGGCGCAGCCGGAGGAGCCCGGGGAGCGCCCCGAGTGGCTGCCCGAGAAGTTCAACACGCCCGAAGACCTAGTGCAGGCGTACAACGAAATGGGCAACACCATCCGGGGCAAGTTCAACCTCCCGGAGGGGTTCAACAGCCCCGAGGAGCTGGCCGAGGCGTATCAGCAGCTCCAGGAGAAGGGCCCGGAGCCGCCCGAGAAGTACGACTTCGAGGTCCCCGAGGGGCTGGGCGAACTGACCGAGGCGGATGAGGCGATGTTCCGCGAGGCGGGGCTGACCAACGAGCAGGCCCGCATCATCACGGAGAAGTTCGCGGAGGATGTCATCCCCGCCGTTCAGGAGAAGCAGGCGGAGCTGGAAATGGAGCGGCTGGGGCGCCAGTGGCAGCTGGACCCCCAGGACCGCCAGTTCCAGACCCGGCTGGAGCAGGTGAAGTCCTGGGCCCAGTCCAACCTCCCGGAGAACGTCGTGGCCGAAATGGCGAAGACCTCCAACGGTGTCAGTGCCCTGTATCAGATGATGCAGTCGGGCGTGGAGGCGAGCCTGGTGGACGGCAGCTCGGGCACGGCGCGCATGACGAAGGAGGAGCTGGATTCGATGGTGCAGGACGAGCGATACTGGACCGACCCGGCTTTCCGTCGGGACGTGGAACGACGGCTCGGCTTGCGGTAGGGTTGACGTGAGTGTTCACCCCGCCTACAGTCGAGCGTAGCAAGCCCCTCCGCCGCCGGAGGCTCACCTTGCGGACGACTCAACGGTAAAGAGAGGACCATCGCATGAGTACGCAGGTACCCAACAACTTCATCGAGCTGTTCTCGAGCGAAGTGAAGGCGGCCTACCAGCGGGAGGGGTCGCTGCTTCGTCAGACGGTGCGGGAGCGTTCCGGTGTTCCGGGCGAGCGCATCTACTTCCCCAAGCTGGGCAAGGGCCAGGCGACCTCGAAGGCCCGGCACGCCGAGGTCACTCCCATGAACCTGGACCACGAGCGGGTCTACGCGGACATGGAGGACTACTACGCGCCGGAGTACATCGACGACCTGGACCAGGCCAAGACCAACATCAGCCTCCGGGCCGAATATGCCAGGGCGTCGGCCTACGCGCTGGGCCGGACCACGGACAGCCTCATCATTGACGCCCTGGATTCCGCTCCCAGCGGTAACCGCACGTCGGGGGACATCAGCCTGGATTCCGTCGCCGGTATCCACGAGCGGCTGACCAAGCGGGACGTGCCGATGGACCGGGAGCGGTACGCTGTCCTGTCGCCGGAGGCCCTGAACGAGCTGCTCCAGGTGTCGGAGGCCGCCAGTTCGGACTTTACCCGGGACCAGATTCTGGTGTCCGGCCAGGCCCCGACCTTCTGGATGGGGTTCAACTGGATGACCCACACCGGCCTGCCGGATGGTGTGAAGGGCTACTTCTTCCACCGGCCGTCCGTGGGTCTCGGCATCAACCAGGACATCCAGACCTCCATCGACCGGGTGCCGGAGCGGGTGGCCTGGCTGGTGAACAGCTGGATGTCCATGGGCTCGGTCCTCATCGAGGAGGATGGGGTCGAGGTCCTGGAAACCTCCTAATCTGAAGGGGAACTGACATGGCCTACGACAAGACCGCCCTGAGTCACATGGGGCACACCGGCGCCGCCGACGCCAACAATCTGTGGTTCTACGCGGACCCGGATGACGACGGGGCCGACACCATTTCGGGTGCCGGCTACTTCGATGACATGGCGGGGCTGATGCGGAAGGGGGACCTGGTGTTCCTCTGCGGGGGCTCGGACGTGGGGGCTATGGCCTACGTCTCCTCCGACACGGGGGATGACGTGGAGCTGAGTAACTGCTCCACCAGCGCCATCGCCTGACGCATCTTCTGCGGCGAGACCTGGGCCGGGGTCGGTTGTGCAACCGGCTCCGGCCTTCTAGTATCAGGGGGTAGGAGGGCCCATGAGCGAACTATCCATCATCAACGACGGGCTGGTGCGTCTCGGGGTGCCGCCCATCGCTTCCCTGGAGGAATCCAGCGCCCAGGCCATCGGGGCGGGGAACATCTACCCCCGCGTGCGGGCCACGGCGCTGGCGGATTTCCCGTGGAGTTTCGCTACCCAGCAGACGGACCTTTCCCGCCTCACGGTGCCGGAGGGAGACCGGCAATGGGCGGGGTATGAGTACGTCTACCAGGTGCCCTTGGACGCAGCCCGGGTCCTCGGTCTGGAGTCGAAGGACAGCTACTGGATTTCGGGGTGGCGGCTATTCACCGACGCCAAGGATGCCCGGATGGTGTACGTCGCCAACGTGGAGGAGAGCCACTGGCCGGCGTGGTTCGCCCAGGCGGTGGCCCTGCAGTTCGCTGCAGCCGCGGCCATCATGCTCACCGACGCTACCACGCGGGCCGACCTCATGTACCGGGAGGCCCAGTCCGCGATGCAGCGGGCGCGGTCCCTGGACGCCCAGCAGGTGCCCAAGAAGGTGCTCGACCTGATGGGCATTTACGCCCGGCGGCGGTCGAACTTCATGGCGGGGGCCTGACATGGGCGCGTTCGTCACGCAGTCGTCGTGGACGCGGGGGGAAGCCGACGAGCGGTCCCAGGACCGGGCCGATGCGGACCTGATCCGAACGGGCGCCCTGCGGATGGAGAACTTTGAGCCTCG
>JBKHJQ010000239.1:0-4710 GCA_046538055.1 Actinomycetota bacterium | reverse complement strand
GCCCGAGAGGTCATGGGGGAGGCGGGACTGGCCCCGGGGCTCATGGCCACCGGATCCAGTGGCTACCACGTCGTGGCCCGGATCGAACCGGAGCACGACTACGCCGTCGTGGGACGGGCCGCCCGCCAGCTGGCCGGTGTGATGGCCGCCCGCCGGCCGGAGGAAGCCACCACCGAGTTCCTGAAACGGGACCGGGAGGGAAGGGTGTTCGTGGACTGGCTGCGGAACCGGTGGGCGCAGTCGGTGGTGTCGCCCTGGTCGCTCCGTCCCCGGGACGGGGCACCCGTCGCCATGCCCCTCGACTGGGAGGAACTGGACGACACCGACCCCGACGGCTGGCGGATGGCCGAGGCAGCCCGTCGCCTCCGTCCCGATCCGTGGCCGGCTCCCACTAGCCTGGATCCGGGCCTGATCGACGAGCTCGCCTCCGGCCACGACGTTGACGTGAAGGAACCGTTCGACCGCTTCGGACGTAATCGCTAAAGACGCTCTGGCGACTCTTTCCTTGTCTGGAGGAGTAGCCTGAACGCCTGAGCGCTCCCGTTTCGGGAGCAGGAACACGGAATCCCAAAAGGAGAACCCATGAAACGATGGACATCACTGGTTGCTGTCCTCGTGCTCGTCCTGGCGGCATGTACCGGAGAAACCGAGGACACCGCCACGACGGACACCGCCGCACCGCCCGACACGGAGGCGGAGGAGTCGACCACGACCACCGCCGCCGATGAAGGCGAGGACACCACGACCACCGCGGCCGAGGACGGCGAAGGAGACGGTGCAGCCGAAGCCGACGGAACGGTCATCATCGGCACGACGGACACGATTGCATCCCTGGATCCGGCCGACGCCTACGCCATCCACGACTGGGAGCTGCTCAAGAACATCAACGAGGGGCTCCTGCGGTGGACCCCCGGTGAGCTGGAGCTGGCCACCGGCCTGGCAACCGACATGCCGGAGGTCTCCGAGGACGGCCTCACCTACACGCTGACCCTGCAGGAGGGTGTGCAGTTCTCGGACGGGACGGAGCTGACGGCGTCCATGTATGCCGAGCAGCTCAACCGGCTCCTCACCATCGGGCCCGACTGCCCCAACGGGGTGGCCAACGCTCTGGCGACGCCGTTCGTCGAGAGCATCGAGGCACCGGATGAGAGCACGATCGAGTTCACCCTCACCCGTCCGGTGGCGTACTTCCCCGAGCTCCTGGCAACGGCCGCGTACCAGCCGGCCCACCCGGACACCTTCCCCGCCGACGAATGCGTCACGTTCCCTGAGGCGCCCGTCCACGGGACCGGGCCCTGGTACGTGACCGACTACACCCAGGGCGAGCAGACGGTCCTGGAGCCCAATCCCAACTACACGGGTGAGCTGACGCCGCAGGTGGATCAGATCATCATCCGCTACTTCTCCGATCCCCAGACCATGGCTCTGGCGGTGGAGAACGGCGAGATCGACGCCGCCTGGAGGATCCTGGGAGCCGAGCTGGTATCGGAGCTGGAAGGCACCGAGGGCCTGAGCGTGGGAACCGTGGAAGGCGGTTCCATTCGCTACCTCGTCCTCAACTATGCCCAGGAGCCGATGGACGACATCAACGTCCGCAAGGCGGTCGCCGCGGCCCTGGACCGCAACGAGATCGTGGACGTCGTCTACGGCGGGCAGGTCGAGCCGCTGTACTCGATGGTCCCGCCGGGATTCCTCGGCGCCAACGAGGCCTTCGACGCCCTCTATCTCGGCCCCGACCCCGACGCTGCCGTGGAGTTCATGGCCGAGTCGGGCTACGACGAGGACAACCCCCTCGAGCTGGAGATGTGGTATCCGCCCGAGCACTACGGAGCCAACACCGCTGACTGGATGCAGGTCATCGAGCAGCAGCTGGAGGCCACCGGTGTGTTCGACGTGACGCTCGAGGCCCAGGAGTGGAGCACCTACATCGCCACCCTCACCGGCGGCGAGGCCTACCCGGCCGGGGTGCTGGGCTGGTTCTTCGACTACCCGGACCCGTCCAACTACATGGAGCCGTTCGTCCTGAACGGTGGGCTGGGCACCCGCGTGACCAGCCCCGAGGGTGAGCCGGTCAATGACCAGGCCGCGGAACTGGTGAGCATGCTGGAAGAGGCGTCCGTGGAACAGGACGAGGACACCCGTGCCCAGATGTACGAGGAGATCCAGGAGCTCTACGCCGACCTGGTGGTGACCCTGCCGATCCTGTTCGAGTCGGAGCACATCGTCTACAACGAGACCGTGTCCGGCTCTGACGAGTTCCCCAGCACCGAGACCCTCAACATCGGCCCCAACCTGGAGTTCTACTACTCCGTGCTCTCCGAGAGCTGACGGGCCTGACGGGTGGGACGGGTCTCCGGGCCCGTCCCACCCGCGTCCCACCTACTCCCAGCCACTGTGTCCCCCCTGGCCCTGATCTTCCTCATCATCGGCATCCCCGCCGCGGCGGGGCTCATCTACATATTCGTCCGGGGCTCCACGGGCCTCCGCCGCTACATCCTGACGCGCATCGGGCTTCTGATCCCGATGGTGTTCATCCTGGCCAGCCTCGTCTTCTTCGTTATGCGAATCCTCCCGGGAGACCCCGTCCGCTCATCCCTGGGTCCGCGGGGAAGCCCCGAGACGGTGGAGCGAATGCGGGAGTCGCTGGGGCTCAACGAGCCCCTGATCGTCCAGTACGGGAGCTTCATCGGCGATATGGTCCGCCTCGACTTCGGCAACTCCCTCGTCGGGGGCCGGCGCCCCATCATCGACGAGATGAGCGAGCGGTTCCCCGCCACGCTGGAACTGGTGATACCGGGGGCCATCCTCGCGCTCACGATCGGCATCATCGGCGGGACCTGGGCGGCCTCCCGCCGGAAGCGAACCACCGACTACGCGCTGCGCATCTACTCGGTGGTCATCTACTCGATACCCATCTTCTGGCTGGGGCTCATGTTCCAGCTCATCTTCGGAGTTCGCCTGGGATGGGCGCCGGTGGCGGGCCGGATCGACTCGGTGATAGGCACAGGCCTGGAGCGGACCACCAACATCCTCTTCGTCGATTCCCTGCTGCAGGGGAACTGGCCGGCGTTCTGGTCATCGCTGGGGCACCTCGTGCTCCCCGTTCTCGCCCTCGGGCTGTATCTATCGGGTGTCTTCCTGCGGCTCACCCGGGTCAACGTCATCGAGACCCTTCAGATGGACTACATCGGAGCGGCCCGGGCCCGCGGGATCCGCGAGCGCATCGTGGTCGGCAGCCATGCCCTGAAGAACGCCATCATTCCCGTCATCACGCTGCTGGGACTGCAGGTCGCCATCCTCCTGGCCGGTGCGGTCCTCACCGAGACGGTGTTCTCCTGGCCCGGAATGGGCCAGTACCTGGTGCAACGCATCTCCTCGCGCGACTACACCGCCGTCCAGAGCGTGATAACCCTCTTCGCCATGCTGGTTGCCCTCATCAGCCTGGCGGTCGACATCATCTACTCCCTCGTCGATCCCCGGGTGAGGTACTGAGCCATGTCTTCACCCGTCACCCGAGACACGCCGGAGAGGACCTGGGAGGACGACCTCGCCCGGGTGGGGTTCACGCGCCGCATACTGATGGGCCGTCGCTGGTACGGGGCGGACTGGTGGCTGGTCGCCATCGCCAGCCTGATGGTCCTGGGCTTCATCGTCCTCGCCCTGTTCCCGGGGGTGTTCGCCCCCTACAGCCCCCACGAGCAGGTGGGGCCCCGCTTCCTGTCACCCGGCGAGGAACCGGAAGTGCCGCTCCTGGTGGTCCCCGCCGGGGCCGACTACGAGACGCTGGAGGAGCTGGCGGTCGGGCCCGACGCCGAGGAGCTGCGACCTCCCATCGGAGTCGTCCGGGGCGTGCCCACCGCCAACGCCCTCCGCGATCGAGCTGCCGAGATCGACGAGGAGATCCGCGAGGACACGGATCTGCGCCTGCGACCCTCCATCGAGCGCTACGACACCGTCGAGCTGGTCCTCGATGCCCTACAGGCAGGGGATCTGCAAGCAGCCGTCATCCACTCCACCGAGTTCGAGGCACGGGCGGACGGGTATCCGGACCTGATGGCTGCGACGGACATAACCGGCGGGATGGCCGCCCGGGGGAACTTCGTCCTGGGGACCAACCAGATCGGCCAGGATCTCTTCAGCCGGCTCATCTGGGGCACCCGGATCGCTCTGCTCATCGGCTTCGCCTCCTCCCTGGCGGCGCTGTTCGTGGGCGTGCCACTCGGGTTGATGGCCGGATACGCGGGGGGCAAGCTCGATCGGTTCCTGACCGTGGTCATGGACAGCCTCTACGCCTTCCCCGGGCTGATCCTGGCCATCGCCATCACGGCAGTGCTGGGACCGTCGGTGATCAACGTGATCGTTGCCATCTCGGTGCTGTACGTGCCCACGTACTACCGGATCGTCCGGGGCCAGACCCTGTCTGTGAAACAGGAGATCTACGTGGAGGCAGCGCGCTCCATCGGCGCCCGCACCGGCTCGATCATACGCAGGTACATATATCCCAACGTGATACCCTCGGTGTCGATCATCTTCTCGGTGAACATCGCCGACGCCATCATCACGGGTGCCGGACTCTCCTTCCCGGGGCTCGGCCTGCCTCCCAGCATCGCCGACTGGGGCATCGACGTGGCCCGGGGCCAGGAGTTCATCCAGACGGCGTGGTGGCTGATCACCTTCCCGGGACTGGCGATCATGCTCGTGGTCCTGGCC
>JBKHJQ010000238.1:0-4716 GCA_046538055.1 Actinomycetota bacterium | reverse complement strand
GACCGTGAGCGGGCCGAGCGCCCGGTATCTCACCTTCTCAATCTTTAGTCTCCTTCCGGCCCGGCTGACTGAGATCCATGCTCTCGGACGGCTCTGGGAAACCGCTGGGACGGACGGATCCCGGTTTCCCAGAGACTCACCAGACGCCTCCCCCACCGTGACGGCGATGCAACGTCGCCTACGCGGTGGGAGGTCCAGCGTGAAGTACATCGACCCGAGACTCAACAGCATCCTGGCCGAGACGAAGGTGGCCGAAGCCCGGGCAAGACCATCCCGGAGAAGGCGACCGAGATCACCGGGTCTTCCGAGGTTCGGCAGGGCGCTGGGCTCCCGGCTGAAATTCCTGGGCGAGAGACTGGCCAGGAAGAAGACGGAGCCGGCGTGATCGGCGGAGATGAAGGCCGACGAGTCCCCCGAATCGGGTCCGTCCGGTGGGAGGTCCCCTCGGAGACGTCGGTGGTGCTCATGCGTGCGGACAACCTACGCAGATGGCAACGCCCCGTCAGCGGAACGGCGATCTTCGACCTGGACCGTGCGGTCAGGGACCTCGAGATGACCGCCTTCGACACAGCCGGGGAGGTGCTCATGAGCAACGACGGGTCGTCATGTTCTGGCCGGAGCAAGACATGACCCAATCCGTGGTTTCCACGGACGACCGGCAAGGTTCGATCCGGTAGGTGTGGACGGAGCGAGTCGAGGAGGTGGACATTGAGCCGACCCACCGCAGAGTCGATGGTGGCGGAGGCGCGGTCACGGGTGGACAACCTGACCCCGGTGGAGGTGGTGGCGGCCCAGGACGGCGACACCCTCGTAGTCGATGTGCGGGAAGAGCCAGAGCGACTCGAGAACGGATCCATACCCGGCGATGTGTTCGCACCCAGGGGAATGCTCGAGTTCTGGGCGGACCCGGCGAGCCCCCACCACCGGGGGGAATTCGATCCCGAGCAGAGAGTCATCCTGTATTGCGCCACGGGTGGCCGCTCCGCCCTGGCAGCCGACACCCTGCAGCGGATGGGCTACCGCCGGGTGGCTCATCTGGATGGCGGCTTGGCGGCATGGAAAGCAGACGGAAGACCCGTGACCTCGCCGTGACGGCGACGCGCCGGAACCGCCCGACGCGCAATCACGGGTGCCCTCGGTCCCGTCATACAGGTATGAGAGCCGGGAGAAGGCGAGAAAGGAGAAGACGATGATCAGACGAATGATCGTGTGGGCCTCGGTGGTGGCCCTGGTGGGGGCGACGGCCTCGGTGGCGGCCGCGTCCCCCCGGGAGAGCGCCGACCTATTCGGGCAGGGCATGGACGGCCCCACCGTGTCTGCAGACGGGGCGAAGATCCACCGGACGGCCAAGGGGGTGTCGGCGTCGGTGACCATGCCCACACCGGCTCCGGGCAGCTACGTGTACCCGGAAGGGCCGACCGCCAGCGGGGTGTCGGGGCATCCGGAGGCGTTCAGCCTCTGGGTGTTCGTGTTCTTCAACCCCGAGGCCTGCGATGGAGAATGTGGCGCCCCGGACCTGGCGACCAATCCCGACGTGGTGGCCGGTGCGTTCAACGCCGGTGGTCATCTGGTGGGCGGGCCCCACCTGACCATCAGCGGGAAGGCGAACCACAACAGCCCCACCTTCGGGCCGCCCGAGTTCGCCGAGACCATCGGAGAGGCGCTCGACATGGGATATGAGATCGCCGATGCCGAGATCCATCTGGCGGTGGCGCCCCACGGCGCCCTGGCCCCCGAGTTGTTGCCGTCCCAGATCAAGACCCCGGCGGGCAACCCCAGCCACTGGTGGTTTGCGGTCTTCGAGTAGGGGATGCGGGTGAGGGAGGCGCCGAGCCGGCGCCTCCCTCACCCGGGCAGGAACCGGGGCCCGTGTCGCATCAGTCGTAGCGGGACCATCCTTCCTCCGGCTGGCAGACCGCCGCTCCTCACGGCGTTCCACCACGCCGTCCGGCTCCACCGGAGCCGGACGCCTCACCTTGGGGGCAGGCCGTTGCCAGGGCGTCACCTGCTGGACCACCGACTCGTAGAAGCCATCGATCAGCTCGAGGACGGAGGTGATGAAGCCGGGGTTCTTGAGGCCGGTCTTGCGACCCATGCCCATCTCCCGCCTCACCAGGAGCTTGAAGCGGCTCGGCTCCCGCCGCTCCTCGTCGAGGACCGCCACCCGGTCTTCTCGAACCTCGTCCAATGACGCCGCCACGGCGGTGCGGGCCTTGTGGGGGTAGGCCTCAGCGATCATCCCCCCGGGTGCGTCGTCGAGTTGGCGGACCAGCCACGAGACACGGCCCACCGCCCCCTTGTCCTCGGGAACCCGCACCTCCATCGCCGCGCTTATCTGGCGTGCCCTCAGGTCGGCCGTCACCTCCAGGTCCCCGGCCGTGTTGGGGATGCGGAGCTTGCCCTCCAGCATGCCGTCTCCTGTCAGGTCGTCCGCCAGGTCGCTCATCCGCTTCTTGGGGTCCTGATGGCCACGGCTCAGCACCAGGCTCACATCCTCACCGATGTCGGAGGCGAGGCTCAGCGCCGCGAAGCGGAGGAGCTGGTCCCACCGGGCGCAGATGTCCTCCACCCCGTCGGACCGCTTGCCCAGATCACTCGCCCCCGCCCCCGTCAACAGGACTCAGGTCGCCGGACCCTGGGACCGCCACCGGCAGCCGCACCGTGAACGTCGACCCCGCCCCCAGCTCCGAGTCCACCGACACCTCCCCGCCATGGGCCTCCACCACGTGGCGGACGATCGACAGGCCCAGCCCCGTACCGCCGGTGGCCCTCGAGCGGGCCTCGTCGATGCGGTAGAAGCGCTCGAAGACCCTCCCCAGGTCCCGCTGGGGGATCCCCACCCCGGTGTCGGACACCGCTAGCACCGCCTCTGTTCCCTGCCGCTCCAGGCGGACGGTGACCCGCCCGCCGGGGTCGGTGTAGCGGAGGGCGTTGTCCAACAGATTGCGCACCGCCAGGCCCAGGTCGGCGTCCGAGCCGATGACGGTGGCCGCCTCGACGTGGCTCTCCAGTTCCACCCCCCGCTCCTCCGCCCGGGGGGCGACGGTGGCCACCTCCCGGGCCACCACCTCCGCCAGGTCCAGCTGGTGGCGCTCGGAGGTGCGGGACTCCAGGCGGGACAGGTCCAACAGGTCGGAGACGAGCCGGGACAGGGACCGGGCCGAAACCTCGATCTGGCCGGCGAACTGGCCCACCCGCTCGGGGGCCCGCTCCAGGGCCACCTGCAGGGTCTCCGCCGCCGCCAGGATGGAGGCGACGGGGGTCTTCAGCTCGTGGGAGGCGTTGGTGACGAAGTCCCGCCGCACGTCGTCCACCCGCCGCCGCTCCGTCACGTCCGAGACCACCACCAGGGCCCGGCCGTCCTCGAACGGCTCGGCGATGATGCGCAGGATCCGGGCGGGGCGGCCGTGCTCGGTGTCCACGTCCACCGACTCGCCCTGCTCGCGGGCCCGGCGCACCACCTCCTGGATGCGGAAGGGCACCACCCCCTCCAGCCCGTCGGGTACGGGGCCCAGCATGGCCACCACCGACCGGTTGGCGTAGACGATCCGGTCGTCGGCGCCCACCAGCAGCGTCCCCTGGGGCAGGGCGTCGAGGACCACCCCCAGGGTGAGGCGCTCGGACTCCGCCTCGGCGATGCGGGCCCCCAGCTCGTCCTCCATCTGCTGGATGGAGCGGGCCAGGTCGTCCAGCTCCGCCACCGCCGCCCGGGGGACGTCCACCTCCAGGTCCCCGGCCGCGATCTCCGACGTCGCCTCCGACAGCCTCCCCAGGGGCCGGGCGAGGAGCCGGGCCACCAGGCCCACCACCACCACGCCCACCACCGCCGCCACCGCCACGATCCAGATGAGGCGGCCCCGGAACTCCCCGATGGGGGCGTTGACGACGTTGGCGGGGAGCGAGAGGCGCACCACCTGGCCGTCGGGTCCGGGGATGGCCACATACGTCTGGGCGAACCCGGTGGTGGCGCTCACCCGCCGGTCCACCCCCACCTCCCCCCGGTAGGCGTCGGCCACCTCGGGGCGTTGGCCGTGGTTCTCCATCTGGGCGGGGTCGGCGTGGGAGTCGGCCAGGACCACCCCGTCGGCGTCCACCACCGTCACCCGGGCGTCCACCTGGGGCGCCAGGCCCTCCACCACCGCCGCCACGGCCTCGTCAGAGCGGGAGATGGCCTCCGCCACCAGGTAGGCCTGCTCCTCCAGCCCGTACTCCACCCCCTCCAGCAGGGCCTCCCGGGCGAAGCGCTCCACCAGGAACCCCAGCAGGCCCAGGACCACCACCACCGTCACGGCATAGGTGACGAGGAGACGCCCGGCCAACGACTGGCGGCGAACCGAAGTCACGGCAACAATTATCTCACTTCCCGAGCCCCGACCGATGCTTCAGATCCTGTCAAGAAACAGCTCGAGGAAGTCAACCAACGCCTCGAGGTAACGATACTTGGTAGCGCTTACGGAACAGGAGTAACCAACACATCTGGGACGTCATATAGTGCGTTCTGGCTAAACACCGACTGCGCATCCAACGTCTCGCTGTCATAGTATGCCCATCGCTTTGAAACTATCAGATAGTCGATTCCGTACGCGCGGGCAACTGACAACGTCTCTTCATCGGGGAACGACGATGTAAACAGTTGATTTGCGACACGTGCCCTTTCTATCTCATCGTCATATACGAGCCAGCGCAAAGCAGAGGCATAATAGGTCGACCGATCTG
>JBKHJQ010000237.1:0-4721 GCA_046538055.1 Actinomycetota bacterium | reverse complement strand
GGGCACGGGGGGCTGGCATGTGGTGGTCTGCGCCGAGTACGACGCCCTCCCCAAGGTCGGCCATGCCTGCGGGCACAACATCATCGCCTCCGCCGCAGCCGGGGCCGGGGTTTCCCTGGCGGACATGGTCGACGAGTTGGGGATCCGCCTCACCGTGCTGGGCACCCCTGCCGAGGAGACCTACGGAGGGAAGGTGGACCTGATCGAGGCCGGGGCGTTCCGGGACGTGGACGCGGCGATGATGGTGCATCCTTCCACCAGCGACGTGGTGGATCCCCACGTCATCGCCGTGGCCCATCTGGATGTCCACTACCGGGGCCGGGCCGCCCACGCCTCCTCCTTCCCCCAGCACGGGGTCAATGCCCTGGACGCCGCCGTCCAGGCCTACGTGAGCCTCTCGACTCTCCGACAGCACATCTATCCCACCGACAAGGTGCACGGGATCATCTCCCACGGAGGGGACGCCCCCAACATCATCCCCGACTACACCCGGTCGTCCTGGTATGTCAGGGCCGAGAACCGGGGCCGCCTCGACCTGTTGATGCCCCGCGTCTCGGCCTGTTTCGAGGCGGCCGCCACCGCCACCGGATGCACCCTGGAAGTGGAGCACGTGGGCCACATCTACGACGAGCTCGTCTCCGACCCGGTCCTGGCAGACCTGTTCTCGGGCAACGCCGCCGCCCTGGGGAGGGACATGGCCAGGGGGAGGGACCTCCCTGCCTCCCAGGCGGGCTCCACCGACATGGGCAACGTCTCCCATCTGGTTCCCACCCTCCACCCGATGCTGGACATCGGAAGCTATCCAGCCGTGAACCACCAGGAGGACTTCGCCCACCACACCGTCGGCCCGTCGGGGGAGCGAGCCATCGCCCACGGGGCGTTGGCGATGGCGTGGACGATCATCGACCTGGCGGAGGGCGACAGTTGGCCGGCGCCCGCCGGAAGCCATCAGTCCCCCACGGCGTAGAACCTCCCGTCCCGGGAACCGACGTAGATCCTCCCCTCCCAGACCGCGGGGGTGGACTCGATGCAGGACTCGGAGAGCTGGTGGGTCCAGCGGTGCCGGGGGGAACGGGGATCGGACAGGTCGTACGCCCGCAGCTCCCCCGAGCAGGTAGCGACGATCAGGGTGTCGTCCACGACGACCGGGGACGCCCACGAGTGGGGGGCAATGTCCTCTTCCCACACCACCTCCCCGGTCCCGGCGTCGACGCCCAGCAGCCGTCCGGTGTGGCTCGAGTTGTAGATCATGCCCTCCCCCAGGGCGGGCGTGGCCCAGAATCCCCCGTCCCCCGAACCGCCCGGGTCGGGAACGCCCCACACGTAGGGGTCGCCGGCGGAGGGATCGAGTTTGATGAGCTGGCCCAGCTCGGCCGCGCGGTCGGTCTTGCGCTCGTCCTCCACCGCCACGTACAGCATGCCCTCGGCGTCGATGGTGAGCGTGGCGTCCACGTCGTCTCCTACCCAGTAGTCGAAGACCACGGGCGCCTCCCCCGCCTCCACGTCCGAGACGTCCAGACCCACCACCCGCCCCCCGGAGTTGGCGAAGTACACCCGCTGCTCGAACACGGCAGGGGAGTTCTCGATGGACACGTTCCGGCCCACCCGGTCGATCAGGTCCTGGGTGTAGCCGGGCATGGTGACGAGCAGCTCGGGGTCGACCGACACCCGCCCCGCCTCGTCGTAGCTCCTGTTGAGGCGCACCGCGAAGAACCAGGAGTTCTCGCCACCCACATAGAGGATGTCGTCGACCACCACCGGGTTGCCGTCCCAGTCGTTGTTCCAGACCCCATCCACCACGTTGGCATCCAGAGACCAAAGCTCGGTGGGTCGCTCCCGGTCGAGGGCGATGGCCCGCAGCTTGTTGTCCCGGGAGCCGGTGTACAGGAGCGGGTAGCCGTCCGGGTCGAGAGTGACCGAGCCCTTGATGATGTCGCCGGTGAGAAAGGACGGGCGGGACGGCTCACCCGTGGACGCGTCCAGGAAGTGGACAGCCTTGTCGTATGCCCCGAAAGCCACCTCGGTGGTCCCGTCGGGGCGCTCCCAGACGACCGGCTGGCCGGTCCAGCCCGTCCCGCACCAGGTGGTGGTCTCGCCCCCCACGGTGGAGTCGCCGCACAGGCCCCGGGACTCCGGGTAGCTCCACAGGGTGCGGGGAGAGGAAGGAACCGGACCGGTGCCGTACCAGGTGCGCGTGGGGTTGCCCCGGAACATGGTGAGGCCGTCGGTATCCCCCCAGGGACGGCCCACCGTCCAGGATGGGACCTCACCGGCCGGTCGGGCGGGAAGGGTGGTGGCGGTGGTGGATGTCGGGGGCACGGTGGTAGGCGGGGAGAGCGGAACCGACGAGGAGACGAGGGAGGAAGCCGCGGTGGAGGAGGGCACGGTGGAGGTCGACCCGGGCCGGGGCCCGCTGTCCTCCTCCGCCCCGCCCGCCAGGAAGCGGGCCGCCACCAGCAGGCCGGCACCCAGCACCAGGACGCTCGCCACCCGCCCGAACCGGGCGGCCCGGTCGACCGACGAGTGGCGGGGACGGCGGTGGGTCACGTCCCCATGATGCTCGCGTGATCCGTCAACAGACGGGATCTGCGGTGAGCTCGGGATGACCCGGGGAGGTGATGAAGGCCGGCACCAGGCAGGCCCGCACCCCTCCGTCGGGAGCGATCTCCACCCGGGCGACGGCGGTGGTGGACGATGCCCGGGACAGGTCAGGCCACACGAAGTTGCCCAGGCTCCACGCCACGGGCACGCCGTCCACCATCTCCAGCGGCTGGAGGCGGTGGGGGTGGTGACCGAAGATGGCGTCGGCTCCGGCCCCGATCAGCTCCTCGGCCCGGCGCCGGTCCTCGGCCCGCGGCTGCAGGTCACGCTCAACTCCCCAGTGCACGGTCACGACCACGAGGTCGGCCTGCGCCTGGGCCGCCTCCACCGCCGCCACCATCGAGGGGATGTCGTTGCCGTCGGCCATCCCGGGATGATCGTCGCCGGCCACCCAGCCCGGGTTGGGCACCACTCCTCCGAACCCCAGGACCGCCACCTTCCAGCCGTTCGCCTCCACGATGGCCGCCGAGGCAGCCTCGGCCCGGTCCCGGCCCACGCCCACCGGCGCCATGCCCGCTTCCTCCACGCGAGCCCGCCCGTCCAGGAGGGCCTCCGGGCCGTGATCCCGGCTGTGGTTGTTGGCCAGGTTGACGACGTCCACGCCGGCTTTGCCCATCGCAGGGAGGGAGTCGGGATCGCACCGGAACACGAACTCCTTGTCTGCCGGCTGGCCCAGCTCGGAGGGCGTGCACTCCAGGTTGACGACGGTGAGATCGTCCCGTCCGAAGAGACCGTCCAGGCCGTCCCAGGCGTGGCCGTGACCGTGGGTGGCGAGGGCGGGGATGTAGGAGATGTCGGTGTTGACGTCGCCCACCGCGTGGATCACGAGGCTCCCCCTTCCTGCGGTCGTAGGAGGAGCGACGGTGGTGGCGGGGACCTCCGTGGTGGTGGCCGGAAGGGGCACCGCCGCGTCACCGGGAGGGACGTCGCCTACCAGGAGGAACGCCACCAGCCCCACGAAGAGGCCACCCACCAGTATCACGGAAGCACGCAGGGATTTGGGCACGACCCTTCATTCTGCCTGGCCGATGACGTGTCACCAGGCTTTGCCCGCCCCCATGGCTGGCTCAGGAGCTCCGGACGTGTTGGCGGACCCAGGCATGCATGGCGATCCCGGCTGCCACCCCGGCGTTGACGGACCGGGTGGAGCCGAACTGGGCGATGGACAGCACCCGGTCGGCGGCCTCACGTGCCTCCTCGCTCAGGCCTGCGCCCTCCTGGCCGAACAGCAGCACGCACCGCTCGGGGAGGGACGCCGACTCCAGCGGCTCTGCGCCCGGGAGGTTGTCGACTGCCACCACCTCCAGACCCTCCCGCTGCGCCCACGCCGCAAACTGGGCGACGGTGTCGTGGTGGGCGACGTGCTGGTAGCGGTCCGTGACCATGGCCCCCCGCCGGTTCCAGCGGCGCATCCCCACGATGTGCACCCCTTCCGCCAGGAAGGCGTTGGCGGTGCGCACCACCGTCCCGATGTTGAGGTCGTGGTGCCAGTTCTCGATCGCCACGTGGAACGGATGGCGGCGCCGATCCAGGTCCTCCACGATGGCCTCCCGCCTCCAGTAGCGGTATCGGTCGGCCACGTTGCGGCGGTCCCCTTCGGCCAGCAGCTCCGGATCGAGACGGTCGTCCTCCGGCCAGGGAGAGGGATGGGGGCCCACTCCCACCGACTCCTCCTCCGCCCGGTTCCACCGCCTCACCAGGTCGGGGAGCTGGTCCAGTGAGGAGACGACGGCGTCCGCCTCCGGAGCAGTGCCACCCTGCCGGTCCACCAGCACCGCCCGGGCACCTGCCCGCCTCGCCCCCATGATGTCGGCATCCACCTCGTCGCCCACATGCAGGAGCTCACGGGGATGGCAGCCGGCCGCTTCCGCCGCCATCCGGAACACCCGGGGATCGGGTTTGCGCACGCCGATCTGGTCGGCGGAGAGCCAGAAGTCGAACGATTTCCCGATGGACGTCCGCCGCCACGATGTGGTGCCGCTGGTCACGACCCCCAGCACGAGATCGTCGGGGAGGGCCTCCAGCATCGGCACAACGTCCTCGAAGAGGCGGTCGGCTTCGTCCCGGTAGGCGAAGAAGTCCCGGGCCAGCTCCTCGGCCAATCCGGGTCGGTCCCCCAC
>JBKHJQ010000236.1:0-4724 GCA_046538055.1 Actinomycetota bacterium | reverse complement strand
TAGCAGAGGTCGCCGCCTCCGGCGCGGTACCTGCCGGCCGCGATGTGCTCGCCCACCGCCCACCAGCCGTCCCCGAAGGAAGTGAGCGGCTCGGCCAGGGAGGCCAGCTCGATCCACTCCCCGCATCCGGTGGCCGAGAAGGCCTCGTCGCCGTCCTCGATCCGGACTATCCCCTGGCCGGTCACGTTGGCGTTGGCGATGATCTCCTCGAAGGTGCCTCCCAGCCCCGAGAGTCGCTCCCAGTAGCAGAAGGACGCCTCCCCCCGGGTCTGGTACACCCCGGGGGCTATCTCGTCGCCCACCAGCCAGGTGCCGTCCGAGAAAGCCGCCTCCGGCTCCGTGGTGGTGGAGGTGGTTGGCTGGGTCGTCGTGGTGGAACTGGTCGTGGTGGACGTGGTCGTGGTGCTGCTCGAAGTGGTGGACGTGGTCGTGGTGGAACTGGTGGTCGTGGTGCTGCTCGAGGTGCTCGTCGTGGTGCTGCTCGAGGTGGTGGACGCCGGGGCGTCGGTAGTCGTGGTGGACGAGGGCGCGGTGGCGTCGGCCGCCACCCCGGTGGTGTCCGAACCGGCCTCCTCTTCGTCACCCAGAGACGCCAGGAATCCCAGGACCAGGACCGCGGCGAGGGCGATGAACCACCAGCGCCGATAGATGGGCGGAGGGGAATCGGGTGGCGTCGTCATGGGGATCCCATCTACTCGGGAGTCCTGTTATCCACTTGTTCGGCACCTGCCGGGCAGGGCTTGAGTTCGAGGAGGCGTCAACCTTCACTCGATCAGGTCCCATCCCCGGCCCGGAAGGAGACCCGTGGCGACACACCCGACGCCGCGCCACACTGGGACCATGCAACTCGTCAACCTGGCCGAAGCGCCCGCCTACGACCCCGACCGGGTGGTGGCCCGGCCCTTCCTGGACGGAGGGAAGTGCAACGTGCGGGTGATCCGTCTCAGCCCGGGACAGACCCTCCCGCCCCACACCCACGGAGAGTCGGATCTGATGCTTCTGGCGGCAGAGGGAAAGGGCGTCCTCCACACCGACGACGGCCCGGTCCCCTTCCCGGAGGGATCCCTGGCCTACTACCGGGGCGAGGAGGAGCTGCGGGTCGGCAACGAGGAGGACACGGGTCTGACCCTGCTCGCCTTCCTGGCCCCGCCCTTCCCGCCGGCCCGGTGACCGGTCGCGGCGATCTGTCAGAGGCTTAAGGCCCTACCGCCCGCGGCGGGGTGAGGCGAGACTCACGGCAACAACTGAGACAGGCGAGCAGAACCCCGACAAGCCGCACGGAGACACGCACTGGGATCACAGTCCGCATGCGAGCTGATCGGGGTTCTGCCGCGTCCCGGGGCCGGGCGGCCCGGACCGGCGCGGGTCATGGCGCCACCTCTGCCAGGGCCGACGACAGCTTGCGCATGCCGCTTCGGATGCGGCTCTTCACGGTCCCCTCCGGCTCTCCCAGGCGCCGGGCCAGCTCGGCGTAGCTGTACCCGCCGTAGTAGGCGAGGGTGATGGCTCGCCGTTCGTCCTCGCCCAGCCGGTCCAGGGCGGCCCGGACCGTCTCCGACAGGGAGCGGACCCACACCTCCTCCTCCACGTCGGTGGGGTCCGGCTCCGGGGGTCTCTGCTCCCGCCGGGCGCGGGCCACCTCCGAGCGGACCACGTCCACCGCCCGGCGATGGGCGATGGCCTGCAGGAACGTCCGCAGCGAACCCCGTTCCGGCTGGTAGCGGTGCGGCGCCCTCCAGAGAGTGAGGAAGGTCTCCTGGACGATGTCCTCGGCCAGGGACCGGTCCCGAAGCACCCGGAACGCCACCGACTGGACGGCTCCCCCCAGCTCCCGGTACAGGTCCTCCAGGGCGGTGCGGTCCCCGCCCGCTATGCGGGCGGCGACGGCCGCGTCCCCGGTGCTCATCTCACCCCGCCCGACCAGACCATACGTTCGATGCTACGGCACCCGCGCCCGCTCTTCCGGGGTCGAACGCCCCTGACGGCGACAACCTGGCCCGATCTCATCCGGATCTCCGTTCGGCTCCGAACAGTGGCCGTAAGAACGATCCGAGTGGTCGTAACCACAAGAGAAGGAGATCCAACATGAGAAAGATGGCCCTGCTCGCGGCCGTCGCGGCCCTGGCTGTGCTGCCCGCCCTGGGGGCGGCGGCCCAGACCACCGAGGGTCAGGTCATCGTGGTCCACGGTGTCCCCGACCTGGAGGTGGATGTGTACGTGAACGGCGACCTCACCCTGGAGGGATTCCAGTTCGGCGAGGTGGCCGGACCCCTGGACCTGCCGGAGGGGACCTACGACGTCGAGATCTACGCGGCGGGAGCCGACCCCTCCGCCGACGACCCGGCGCTGAGCGGATCCGCCGAGCTTCCGGCCGGGGCGGCGGCGACGATCGCCGCCTACCTGCAGGAAGGTGGCGACCCCACCCTGGGAGTGTTCGTGGAGGACAACTCACAGATGGCTGCCGGTGACGCCCGGGTGACGGCCCGGCACCTGGCCGACTTCGGGCCGGTCGACGTCCTGGCGGACGGCTCGGCTGTGTTCTCGGGGGTGGCCAACGGTGAGGGCGGCGACGCCGACGTCCCCGCCGGCACATACGGCATCCAGATCACCGCCGCCGGTGATCCCGACACGGTGGCATTCGACGCCGACGTGGATCTGGCGGAGGGGACCAACACCCTCGCCTACGCCATCGGGTCGGTCTCGGGTGGCTCCTTCCAGGTGGCCACCGCCGCCTTGTCGGGCCTCGGCTCGGCGCCCGACGGTGTCCCCACCGGAACCGCCGGGCTCGCCGCCGCAACTCCGATGTGGACGGTGGTGATCCTGGCCGCCCTGGCCGCGGTGGCCATGAGCGGTGGAGCGGTGGCCCTGGCCCGGTCCCGGCGCTGACCCCAACCCCACCCGCCGCAGAGGGGGGAGGCCGGATCGGCCTCCCCCCTTTGCTGCCTGAGAGACCGGGAAGCTGCACATGAAGACCATGGGCATCGTCGCCGCGGCGGCGGGCATCATCCTGGCCACCGCCGCTCTCGTGCTGGCGGCTCGCCTCCAGCCCGAGGCGGGGGACGTGGAGCGCCTGGAGATGTCCCTTCGGGGCCCGGAGCCAACCCCCGCCGGTGCGGGGACCGTCCCGACGACGGCAGGCGACACATCCGGCACCGCCACCACGGCGACTGCCCGGCCCCGCCCCAGATGGGAAACCAACCCCGAGAGCCTCCTCGCACCTTCCCGCCCGAGGGAGGACGGGGGTGCCCCCCAGCGCCTCCGCATCCCTGCCATCGGGGTGGATGCCCCCGTGGGGCCCTACGGGGTGGACGCCGGCACCGGCCAGATGGCGGTCCCCGCCGACACCACGGAGGTGGGCTGGTATCGCTTCGGCCCCTCTCCGGGCCAGCCCGGCTCGGCGGTGCTCGCCGCCCACGTCGACCTGGCCGGCCAGGGCCCGGGCGTGTTCTTCCGCCTGGCGGAGCTGGAGCCCGGGGACCGCATCGAGATCGTGACCGACGAAGGGGAGGCCCGGGTCTTCTCGGTGGAGGCGAGAGCCACCTACCGAAAGGACGAGCTGCCCTCAGAGACCGTGTTCAGCCGGGAGGGTGACCCGGTTCTGACCCTGGTCACGTGCGGGGGCGCATTCGACCCGGCCGCCTCCCGCTACGACAGCAACGTGGTGGTCTACGCCCGCCCGGTGGACGAGCGATTAGATTCCCCGCCAGGCGTGGAAGGACCCTGGAGATGACCGTGGAGACGGATGGCCTGTCGGAGGCGCGGCTGGCCGTGACCGCCGCCGCCGTCTCCGGCGACGCCGGGACCATGTATCGCATCGTGTCGGGGCTGATGGGAGAGGGTGTGGGTTTCGACGCCATCCTCTTCGACCTGCTGGTCCCCGCCGAGCAGGACGTGGGTGCCCGCTGGCAAAGCGGCGACTACCTGGTCTCCGAGGAGCACGCCGCCACGGCCACGGTGGAGACGGTGGTGTCCCTCCTGGCCGGGAGCCTCGACCGGCCCGAGGACGGTCTCCATGTGGTGGTGGCCGCCGCCGAGGGCGACGACCATTCCCTTCCCGGGCGCGTCGTCGCCGCCCATCTCCTGTTCCTCGGCTACCGCACCACCTACCTGGGAGGCAACGTCCTCGCCTCCGACCTGGGCGAGTACCTGGAGGTGGAGCCTCCCCGGGCGATGGTGCTGTCCTGTGCCATGACCACCCACCTGCCCGGCGCCCGGGCCGCCATCCGGGCCGCCCACGCCGTGGGTGTGCCGGTGGTGGCGGGCGGGTCCGGGTTCGGGGAGGGGGGCCGCTGGGCCGCCGCCCTGGGAGCTGATGCCTGGGCGCCCACCCCCCGGGAGGTGGCCGGCATCCTCTCCTCCTGGGATCCCGACCCCCGGGAGGCTGAGGCCGCGGCCGCCGACCCCTCACCTCGGCTTCGGGAGCTGCTGGAGCGACACACCTCGGTCCTCGCCTCCGCCTGCAGGAGGCTGGAGCCGTTCCCCACCCCCTCCCAGTCCCGGCGCCTGACCGACGAGCTGTCGCTGCTCCTGGGAGCGGTCGAGGCCTCCCTCCTGGTGGGCGACGACCGGGTCATCTCCGACATGGCCCGGTGGCAGCGCGCCACCCTCGCCGCCCACGGCTACGACAGCCACCGGGGGATGGTCGACGCCCTGGAAGCTGCCCTGGGGGAGACGGCGCCGGAGGCGGAGGCCGCCCTGACGCGGGCCACGGCGTCCCTCTGAGG
>JBKHJQ010000235.1:0-4754 GCA_046538055.1 Actinomycetota bacterium | reverse complement strand
CCTCGGGGGGCCGGGCCATCCGGTGGCGGGCCATGGCCACGGCGGCCACCGCCGCGTTCTCGATCACCCCCGCCGTGACCCGGTTGAGCGAGAGGTCGCCGACCGAGGGGAACATGACGATGTCGCTGGCGCCCACGTACCACTGGACGGCGGGGGTGGAGGCCACCACGCTCACCATCAGCTTGGGGAAGAGGAGGGGCATCTCCCGCATGATGCCGCAGGCGATCGACGTGCCGTTGGCGCCTCCCAACCCGAGAGCGGCGTGGACCCGGCCGGCCTCCGCCTCGGCGGCCACCAGCTTGCGGCCGCCGGCCATCATCACCTCTCCGGCTTCGCCCCGGCCCAGCGCCGCCAGGGCCGCCCAGTCGCTCCCTCCCGCTTCCGCCACCGCCTCTCCTGTCACGTCGGCCCCGCCCCGGTGGTGGGGCCGGAGGGAGAGGTCGACCACCCAGGGGCGGGCTCCGGCCCCGGCCAGCACGTCGCAGGCCATCTCGATTTCCCGGGCCTTGCTGTCCAGGGTGGCGAGGACCGCCACCACCGGGAGGCGGGGGTGGGGCCCGTCCTCAGCCACGGACGTTCACGGCCTTGAAGCCGCGGGTGGCGTCGGGAACGGCCTTCTCGATGGGGAAGCGCTCGGCGGAGGAGCCCCCCACGTAGCCGTGCAGGCGCGGCTCGAGACGGAGCAGCTCGGCCACGTCCGCCGGGGTCTCGAAGGCCCCGCCGTGGAAGGTGAGGATGAGAGAGGAGGCCCGCTCGCCCAGGGCGTCACACACCCGGGTGGCCCGTTCGGCCGCCTCGTCGGGGCCGACGACCGTCTTGGAGCCGACAGATCCTCCCGAGCTGTTGCCGAAATGGACGATGAGGTTGTCCACTCCGGCGTCGGCCATCGCCACCGCCTCCTCGGGGGTGGTGCAGAACGCCTTGGTGAACAGCCCCCGGCGGTGGGCCCCGGCCAGCATCTGTACCTCCCGTTCGTAACCGAGGCCGGTCTCTTCCAGGGTGAGGCGGAACCCGCCGTCGATGAGGGCGACGGTGGGGCAGTTCATCACCCCGTCGAAGCCGACCGACACGACCTGTTCCAGGAGCCGTCCCATGTCACGGGTCGGGTCCGCTCCCAGCAGGCCCGCCACCACGGGGCACCCCCCGTCCACCGCCCCGATCACCGACCTCTCCCCCAGTTCGAGGGTGAGGGCGTTGGCGTCCCCGATGGGCAGGTAGCCGGCCATGGAGCTGAGCCCCTGCATGCGGTAGTAGGCCAGGTTGAAGGTGGTGACCAGGTCGGCTCCGCCCCGGGCGGCGAACTTGGCGGTGATGCCGCTCCCGCACAGGGCGTCGTAGATGGCCCGGCCTTCCCGGCGCTCCTCGTGCAGCCGGGACAGAATCTCGTCACGGGTGAAATGCCCCACCTGGCGGTCCTTTCCGACGAGGTGACTATAGGGGATCTGGCGAATCCTCGGCCTGGCGGCCTCAGAACCCGACGCCGGCGAGGCGATGGACGGCGGCACCGTGGCGGTGATCGCTCGGAGCCTTCCCATTCGTGGGCCTGAAACTGCCTGGCGGCATTCTCAGTCGCTGTCGGGGTCCTCGGTGAGGACGTCGTTGTTGGGAGCCCGGCGCTCCTGGCGGGATCGCCTCAGGTACTCGCTGGTGGAATGGGTCCACTCCCTTCCCAGAACGGGACGACCGGTCGATGGTGGATGCCCGGCCTACCGGCCCCGCCCCGGACCCCCGACGGCACACCGGGCATCCACCATCAAGATACGTGAGGGGTGCGACATTTCGCCCGCCCGGGCAGAGACCCGGCTTGTCTCTCCTGGGCCTGGGCAGGCCGGTTACTGTCCCGCCCAGGAGGTGACCCGTGAGCGAATCTGGAAGGATCTTCTCGCTCGGCCCCGACGAGGGCGAGGCGATGTTCGTGCTGGGCGACGTGGTGACGTTCAAGGTCACCGCCGCCGAATCGGACGGCTCCTATTTCCTGACCGAGATCGTGAGCGTCCCCGGCGGCGGCCCCGCCTTCCTGCACACCCACGTCCCCCAGGAGACCTTCTGGATCCTCCAGGGCGAGTACGAGGTGTACGGCCTGGACGAGAACGGCGACAAGTACGTGATCGAGGCGCCGGTGGGCACCACGGTCCATGTGCCGGGAAATGTCCCCCACGGGTTCCGCAACGTCGCCGACACGACGGGAAAGCTCCTCGCCCTCTACGCCCCGGTGGTGCACCAGCCCGAGTTCTTCACCGAGATCGGCGTGCCGATGGACTCCCCCCGGGACCCCATGCCCTTCGATCAGATGCCCGACAACGAACGGATCCTGGAGGTTCTGGCCAAACACGAGATGCGACTGCTGGAGGATCTGCCTGAGCCCTAGCAGACCGGTACAGAGCTCATCGTCTCCCAGGCTGGTTGCCCCGACCCGGTCAGTGATCTTCAGCGGCCACCCTCGACTGGATCGGCGTAGGGTCGGAGGTGGAGGCGACGAGGAGGCAAGCCCTATGGCACACGCCAACCAACAGCTCATCGAGAGCGCCTATGAGGCGTTCGGGTCGGGAGACATCCAGGCATTGTTCGGCATGTGGACCGACGACATCACATGGCACGACGCCGGCAACCATCCCCTGGCCGGCGATCACACCGGCAAGGAGGCAGTCGCCGGATTCCTGGCTGGACTGGCTGAGAGGACGTCCGGGAGCTTCCGGGCCGAACTCCAGCACGCCCTGGCCGACGAGTCACAGGGCTACAGCCTCCACAAATCGGTCGCCGAAAAGGGTGGAGAGAATCTGGAGGCCTGGACGGTGCTCGGCTACCGCTTCGAAGATGGTCGCTTCGCCGAGATCTGGACATTCGACTTCGATCAGCGCGTGACCGACAGGATGTTGAGCTGAGCCCACCGCCAAATGGACTAGTTGGTCGTAGATCGGCAGGCTGTCCTATCGGTGTGGGTCTGGTCGTGTGCCCATACGTTGTGTTGGCGGCAGGTGGCGATTGCGAGACAGTCGTGGATATGCCTTTCATGCGTGCCTTCAGCATCGAGCCCCGTCTGCCGGCTGCTCATTGAGGCGGGCTCATCCACCGCGCCCGCCATCTGATCAGCGCCACCACGGCACCGACAGCAACGGAAGCCGTACTCCCGAGAACCCGGGATCCGTCTCCCCGGCGGCCTGCTCCCGGCGGCCAGAAGCGGGGAGAAGGCGTCACCCCGGCAGGCGGTGAGGTATGTCCCGGTGCCCGGCTGTCGGGGTAGTGGTGACGACGGTTCCCTCCGGCCAGCGGTTGGAGCCTCGGCTGGTGAACTCCAACGTCGCCGCTGGACGGGTGTCGATTTCGTAGCCCTCGGCCAGCCACGCCAGTGTCCGGACGAGAGACCGCTGGGCCTCTTCTGTGGGGGGTTGGGCGGTGAAGTCGCCGATCAGCACACCAGCCTGGCTACAGCCCCGGTTGCCCCCGGTAGGGTCACCCCGAACCGGGCCGCCCAGGGAGCCGGCTCGCCCCTCCCATACTCCACCGTGACGGTCGATGAGGAAGTTGTAGGCGATGTCGGGCCAGCCCTTCTGGCCGATGTGGAATGAGCGGATGGCCCGCGGGACCGGGCAGCCTGGTTCCCCCGACGGTTCGACTCGAGCACCCGCCGCGCTCGGACCAACCCGCATGGTTGGGCTCACTCGAATGGGCGCCAGAGTTGGTACGGGTTGCGGTACCCGGGCTCGTCCGGCCGCTTGAGGAAGCCTTCGATCTCCTCTTGGCGGAACAGGGTGACCTCCTCGATGGGCGGCAGCACACCCGGCGGGAATGTTGCGAGGATGTCCTCCACCACCAGGGTCAGGTAGCCGAGGGCGGCCGCCACCGGTCGTTTCGCCTTCTCCGCCGAGGCCAGGGTGGCCCGTCCCACCACACCCACCGGGGTGGCACGGAACTCGAGGGGGGTGTTGTTGCGCACACTCCACCACAGGTTGGGCCGGCTCCGCTGCGCCGCCGACTTGTTGAAGTGGCCGTCGGGCAGGTAGCCGGCGGGAACGGTGTCGACCGCCCGGTCCAGGTCGACCGTCTCCGGGGCCAGTAGCAGCGCCAGCGACGTCTCCGCCTCGTCGGCGTGAACGAAGTCGTCCTCGAAGGGCCCGCCCCGTTCCCGGGTCCGGAAGAACTCCCCCATGGCGCAACACCAGTCGATCGCCACCGCGTAGAACGGCAACTCGGGGTAGCGCAGGGCGAAGGTGTCGATGGCGGAGGCGATGATCCAATGCTGGGCGTGGTTGTTGACGAAGACCATCTTCCGGTAGCCCTGCGCCCACAGCCCGAACATGACGTCCACCAGCTGCCGCTCCAGCACCCCGGAGCTGATCGGGATGGTGCCGATCATCCCTATGTGATGCTTGGGATGGTTCCCGTAGATCCACGGGGACAAGGCCAGGTTGACCTCGAAGCCCTGCGCGGCGGTGTAGCGGCGGACAGCCTCCACCAGCCGGGTCACCTGCAGCGTGTCCTGGGCGCTGACACTGTGGGGGCCGTGGAGCTCGGTGGAGCCGAGGGGGATGAGCACCACGTCGTTGTTGGCGAGCTTCGCCTCCTGGTCGGCGGGATGGGTCATCTGGATGTAACACCCCGGGGTCTCCATCTCCCCGGGGGAGGGAATGACATAGTCCCGGAGGATGCGATCGATCTCCTCGTCGCTGGCCTCCCAGATCCGCCGCTTCCACTGCCCCACCGGGTTGGCTTCGAACTCCGGTTGCGGATACTCCACTTGCTACCTCCTCTTGGCC
>JBKHJQ010000234.1:0-4785 GCA_046538055.1 Actinomycetota bacterium | reverse complement strand
GAGCCACCTACCACGGCAACGTCCTGGGGGTCGATCCAGCCGGCGGCGTAGCGGTTGATGACGGCGCTGGCATAGGGCAGGGGATGGGTTGCCCCGTTGGCGGCGTAGTTGCCCGACATCAGATCGAGGGCGTTGTCGTAGTCGCTCTCGCTCGCTCCGGTGGAGGAGTGCGGCCAGGTGAGCATGTGCCCGATCTCGTGAGCCGCCACCATGGAGAAGGCATGCGGGTAGCCCACCAGGGCCCAGCGGTCGTTATCGGGGAAGGAGGGCCCGTTGGTGCCGGGCGTGGCCAGCCCCCCGCTCCAGGGACCGGCGATGAGCACCCCGTTGGCGTCGGCGCTGGCGTTGTCTGCGGCCGTGTTGTAGCACTCCTGTTCCTGACCGGCGGCGTTGCCGCGGGGCACGAAGTCGGGTTCATACCGGCCCTGGGAGTGCTCCTGGAAGTAGGGGAGGACCTCGGAATCGAGCTGCGCCACGACGGTGTCGACATCCACGCCCAGATCACAAGTCCACACGTCGATCACGTCCGATCCCAGGCTGTGGGCCCGCAGGTAGTCGATGCCGGGCAGAAGGCCGAGGGGATCGGGCGCCTGGAGATCGAGGGTCCCCGGCCGGGGCGCCTGGGGCGGGAGGTAGTCACGGCCTTCGCCCACCCTCATCCGATCCGGCTCTTCCGCTCCGGCGGTGAGCGCCCCGGCGGTGAGCGCCACGGCACCCACCAGGATGGCGACCCACACCCTCTGCCTTCTCATATGGTCAACCTCTCTACAGGTGGGGCCACCCCCGACAGGACCTCAGCGACCTCCACTCCGAACTCGGGCGGAGTGTATCCGCTGGATGGGTGCCTCGCATCACCCTTCGGCCCTCATCCCGGCCGGTGCGAACCGCCGCGCCATACTGGGTCTCCATGAGCAGCCAGATCTACGACTTCATACTGGGACTGCGGGCCATCCGGGAATATGAGGACCGGCCTCTGAGCGAGGAGGACCTCAGTTCCATCCTGGAGGCGGGACGCTGGACCGGCAGCTCCAAGAACCGCCAGAACTGGTCGTTCGTGGTGGTGACCGACGGGGAGGGACTGGAGGATCTGGCCGCGTGCGGCGACTTCACCGACCCGGTCCGTGCCTCCGCGGCCACCATCGCCATCGTCCAGGAGCCGGAAGGCTACGAGTTCGACTCCGGCCGGGCCGCCCAGAACATGATGCTGGCGGCCGCCGCCATCGGCGTGGCCTCCTGCCCCATCACGCTGCACCGCCACGACGATGCCCGCCGGGCACTGGGCGTACCCGAGGATCGTCGCGTCCGCTACGCGGTGGCATTGGGCTATCCCTCCCCGTCGGCCGGCCCCGCCCGGCGGGGCGGGCGCAAGCCCCTGGACGAGGTCGTCCACCGCGAGCGCTACTCGTGACACCCCCCACGCCGCTCACCTGGGAGGAGGTCTCGGACGCGGCGGAGGCGATCTCGTGGGTGACCCACGTGGCGAGCGTGGGCCGGGACGGCCGGCCCCACGTGGCGGTGGCGGCGCCCGGCCTGGCCGAGGAGGGGCGGATCTGGTTCGCCACGCGCCGGGGCAGCCAGAAGTATCGCAACCTGGAGGCCAACGGCGAGGTTGCCTTCCACTGGCCGGTCACCACCGGCTCGGGCCCCGGTGAGCTGTTCGCCCGGGGTGTGGCCCGCCTCCACGAGACCGACGACGACCGCCGCCGCCTCTGGAACCGGGTCGTGCCCTATGACATGACCAACTTCTGGGGGAGTCCCGACAACCGGGACCTGATCTTCGTCGAGACCCGGGTCACCTACGTGTCCCTGCTCGGCCCCGAGTTCACCCGCCGGACCTGGAAACCGGGCTGACGGTCGCCCCACTCCGGCATCCCGCAATCCCGGCCGGCGGACCACGCAATCCGGGCCGCAGCCCCACGCAATCCGGGCCCAGCCGGTGGCCGCCGCCGGAAGAGGGCTTATGTTCCGACCATGGGATGGGAAACCCAATCGCGAGCGGAGCGGGATCCGGCCGCGCCGACCGGAAGGCATCTCCGGGAGCAGCTTGCCGCCCTCCTGTCCGAGCGCTTCCGGCTGGATCCCCCCGAGACCGACCGTCTGACCTCCGACGTCGAATGGAGGGTCTTCAAGCGAGGTGATGTCACCTTCCCGGGGGCCGACGAGCCGGGGAACCGCCAGTGGCTGATCCTCTCCGGTCGGCTCCAGAGCCTCCGCGGTGAGGAGACAGGGCCCGGGAGCTTCCTGGAGGAAGGGCGGGCCGTCCGGCCGCTGCTGGTGGCCGGGATTCCCGGATCCACCCTGGACCGGGTGGCGCACAGGTCTCCGGCCTTGGCCGTAGCCCGTGCTCTGGCCGCCCGGGCACCCCGGCGGGCGGGGCGGGCCACCGTGACCGCCGTGGTGGCGGGAAGCGGCCTCGACACCCGCTACGAGCTGTTCCGGCTCGGGGACGGCCTGGCCCAGCTGGGCCCCACCGCGGCCCTGTGGGCGGAACGGGTCGACACACTGCTCGGCACGCCGGGGATCTCCGACTCGGAGATGGGCGATCCCGGGGACTTCGAGGTGAACCGCCTTCTGCACCGGTTGGAGGAGGACAACGACCATCTCGCTCTCGAGGTGGGGCGCCGGCCCACGGCCTGGTCTCGGCGGGTCCTCGAGTCGGCCGATCACATCGCAGTGGTGTTGCGGACGGCTTCCCAACCCGACGACGGGGTCCTCCGTCTCCTCGACCACGCCCCACCCGACACGGAGCGGGCTCTGGTCCTCGTGGGCGAGGACCTGACCACCCCGACGGGGACGCGGGAGGCCTTGGATAGCCTGTCCTGCGACTACGCCCTCCACCTGGACACGTCCCGTCCCGGCGAGGCGGCCCGGATGGCCCGCACCATCACCGGCCACGCCCGAGGCTTGGTGCTGAGCGGCGGCGGCGCCCGCGGCTTCGCGCATCTGGGGGTGTACCGGGCCCTCTGCGAGCTGGGGATGACGATCGATGTCTTCGGGGGATCCTCCATCGGCACGCCCCTGGCGGCGGCCATGGCCGATGGCCACCCCCCGGAGGTGCTCGAGCCTCTGGTGGCGCGCCTGTTCGCCGACGTCCTCGACTACACGGTCCCGCTGGTGGCTTTCACCGGGGGCCGGGGGATCGCCCGGGCCGCCACCGAGGTGTTCGGGAGCCGGGACATCGAGGATCTCCACCTGCCCTTCTTCGGTGTCTCCACCGACCTCACCGCCTCCGACACCCGCGTCCACCGGCGCGGCTCGGTGGTCCGCACCATCCGGGCGTCGTGCGCCGTGCCCGGGTTGATGCCCCCGGTCCCCGACGAGGGCCATCTGCTGGTGGATGGAGGGGTCACCAACAACCTCCCCATCGACGTGATGCGCCGCATCACCCCCCGGGGGGAGGTGATCGCCGTCGATGTGGTTCCCAGTGCCGGCCCCGCCGCCCGCGAGGAGTTCGGGCTATGGGTCTCGGGCACGAGGATGCTGCGGGAGCGGTTCCGGGGACGCCGGCCGGCCCCTCCCATCTCGATGACCCTCATGCGGGCTCTCACCGTCGGCTCGGGCAGCCGCCACAAGGAGATGGGGCTGGCCGGCCTGGCCGACCGGCTCATCGACATCGACATCGATCGCGTCCCGATGCTCGCCTTCGACCGGGTCACCGAGATAGCCCGCCGGGGCTACGAGATGGCGGTGCCCCAGATCGAGGCCTGGCTCGAGGCGGGGAAGGAGGGCCATGTGGCTTCTCACCCTGCGTGACCTCCGATTCCGGGCGAGGAGGTTCGGGGTGGCGGTGGCGGCCATGTCGCTCGTGATCACCCTCCTCTACCTCATGACCGGGCTGGTCGAGCAGTTCAACCAGGAGCCCCACCTCACCGCCGGGGCGATCGGTGCCCGATCGTGGGTGCTGCCTCCCGGCGTCTCCGGCCCCTTCACCTCCTCGGCCACCCTGTCGGCCGAAGAGGTGGCCTCGGTGCCCGGGGACCTGGACGAGGTGGTCGTCGCCCGGGCCACCCTGGACGTGGCGGGGGAGGACCAGGAGAGCCTGGTGGTCGGCCACGAGCTCGAGGCTCTGGGGACGCCCCCCGTGAGCGCCGGCCGGAGCGTTGGCCAGCGCGGGGAGGTGGTTCTGGACCGCAGCGCCGGGGCGTCGGTGGGCGACCGGGTGGGAATCGGCGACTCCCGGTTCACCGTGGTGGGCCTCACCGACGACACCACGCTCCTGGCGGGGCTGCCGGTGGTGTTCGCCTCGATCGAGGATGCCCGGGAGGTCCTCTTCGGAGGGGTCCCGGTGGTGAGCGCGCTGGTGTCGGAGACGGAGGTGCCGCCGGTGGGCGACCTGGTTGCGACAACCGCCGAGGAGGTGGGTGAGGACGCGCTCGGGCCGCTCGAGAACGCCATTTCCTCCATCGACCTGATCCGGGGTCTGCTGTGGCTGGTGGCGGCCATCATCATCGGAGGAGTTCTCTACCTGACCGCCCTGGAGCGGCGCCGCGACTTCGCAGTCATGCGGGCGGTGGGCGGCACCAACCTCCAGCTCGGGTGGGGACTGGCCGTCCAGGGAGTCGCCCTGGCCCTGGCGGCGGTGGCGCTGGCCACCGCCCTCCAGGTCCTGATCGTGCCGGTGTTCCCGCTCACGGTGCGCGTTCCCGGGCGGGCCTACTGGCAGATACCGCTGCTGGCAGGGGTGGTCGCCCTCCTCGCCACCCGGGCGGGCAGTTCCCGCGCTCGCAGGACGGACCCGGCCGCCGCCTTCGGGGGTCCCTGATGCCGGCGCTCTCGGTAGAGGGT
>JBKHJQ010000233.1:0-4787 GCA_046538055.1 Actinomycetota bacterium | reverse complement strand
GTCCTGGGCGACGAGGTCGTCTACGGCGAGCCCGGCGACCTGGTCTACAAGCCCCGCAACGTGTGGCACTCCTTCTGGAATGCCGGTGACGAACCGGCCCGCCTGCTGGAGATCATCTCCCCTTCGGGGTTCGAGCACTACTTCGTCGAACTGGCGGAGCTGTTCGAGGAGCACGGCCCGGACCGACCCGACCTGTTCGTCGACCTCAACGCTCGCTACGGCCTGGAGATGGACTTCCAATCGGTGGAGGACCTGGTCCGCACCCACGGGCTGGTGGCGGCAGCCGGAGCCGAGACCGCCGCCTACTGATCGGGGGTATCGCGGCTTCTCCGCTGGGAGGCGATGAAGTCGCGATACCACCTTCCGCTGGCCTTGACCGTGCGCTCCAGCGTCTCGTAGTCGACCCGGACCAGGCCGAAGCGGACCGAGTATCCCCTCGCCCACTCGTAGTTGTCGAGGATCGACCACACGAAGTAGCCGCGAACGTCGGCTCCCCGTCGGATCGCCTCCGCCACCGCCTCGATGTGCGAGCGAAGGTAGGCGATGCGCCTCGGGTCCCGTACCTCCCCGTCCTCTCCCACCTCGTCCCGGTAGGCGGCCCCGTTCTCGGTGACGTAGAGGGGCAGATCCGGGGCCTGGCGGGAAACCCGCAGGAGAACGTCGGTGAGACCCTCCGGTTCCACTCCCCAGCCCATCTCGGTGAGCTCGCCGGGAGGGCGGGCCAGCACTGCCCCGTCCGCTCCGGGGAACTCCCCCATCCCGGGAGACTCGGGGTCGTAGGTGAAGCGGTTGATGTTGTAGTAGTTGATCCCCATGTAGTCGATGGGAGTCCTCGCCTCGGCCAGCTCACCGGTGTCGATGCGCTCATCTACCCGGAAGCGACGGTGCAGCTCCCGGATCCGCTCCGGATAGGTCCCTTCCAGGGAGGCCTGGAGGAAGAGGCCGTTGTGGATGGCGTCGACGGTATCGGCCACCTCCTGGTCGGCGGGCTCCTCTGAGGCCGGCAGGGCCGGGATCACGTTGAGCACGATCCCCAGGCGGTCTTGGGGACGGGGCTCCACCGCTCGCATCTCCTCGATGGCCCGATGGTGGCTCAGCATGATGTGGTGGGCCGCCACGAACCCGGCGGCGGGGTCGGCCATGCCCGGAGCGAACACGCCGGCAGCGTGACCCAGGAAGGCGGCACACCAGGGCTCGTTGTGGGTGGCCCACATGTGGACCAGGTCGCCCAGATGCCGTTTGGCCACGGAGGCGTACTCGCCGAACCATTCCACCGAGTCCGGCTCCAGCCACCCACCCCGATCCTGGAGTGCCTGGGGAAGGTCCCAGTGATAGAGGGTGGCCAGGGGCCGGATCCCCGCTTCCAGCAGTGCCTCGCACAACTCCCGGTAGAACTCCACGCCCGCCGGGTTGACCTGGCCGGTTCCCTGCGGGAGGAGCCGGGGCCATGAGATGGAGAAGCGGTAGGCGTCCACGCCCATCTCGGCCATGAGGGTGACGTCCTGGGGGAACCGGTGATAGTGGTCCGCCGCCACGTCACCGGTCTCACCCCGCTCGGTCTTGCCGGGGGTGTGAGAGAAGGTGTCCCATATCGAGGGACGACGCCCGTCCTCGTCTGCCGCACCTTCGATCTGGTAGGCGGACGCCGCCACCCCCCACAGGAAATCTTCGGGGAACACGGGGCTGCCTTCCACCCCGTGCACGCTATCAGCCCGGGTCGGCCCGGAGCGAGTCCGCCAGATACCGGGCACCCGGGCCGCGCCGGGCCGCGGCATCGGCGGGATTGCTGATCTGGCACTCCTTGAGGCTGAGACAGCCGCACCCGATGCAGCTGTCGAGCCGATCCCGCAGCTGCTCCAGTGCCTGTATCTCGGCATCGAGGCGGCTTCTCCACGAGCGGGAGAGCTTCTGCCAGTCGGACCTGGTGGGAGTGCGCCCGCTGGGGAGACGATCCAGTGCCTCCCGGATCTCGTCCAGGCCCAGACCCACGTGCCGGGCGGCGGCGATGAACGCCAGCCGGCGCAGGACCGGACGCGGGTAGCGCCGCTGGTTACCGGCCGTGCGGCTGGATTCGATCAAGCCGATCTCCTCGTAGTAGCGGAGGGCGGAAGGGGCGTACCCGCTCCGGCGGGCGACCTCCCCCACTGTCAGGCTGTCGTCGACCGAGGTCATGGCCCGGGAAGATAGCTTGACTTCAAGTTTACTTCAACTTGTAGTTTGGCCCGCGTACCTGTCGAGAGAGGAGTGAAGAACATGCCGTCGGCTCTCATCACAGGAGCCTCCCGCGGGCTGGGACGAGCTCTGGCCACCGCCCTGGCCGAACGACGCTGGACGCTGGTGATCGATGCTCGCCATGCTCCGGATCTGGACCGGGTGGCCGGGGATCTCGCCGGACAGACCACCGTCGTCGTCCGTCCGGGCGATGTGACAGACCCGGCTCACCGCCGGGTCCTGGCCGAAGCGGCCGCCGCCTACGGCCCACTGGACTTGATCGTCAACAACGCCAGTGCCCTGGGACCCTCCCCCCTCCCTCCTCTCCTGGAAGCACCCGCCGACGCCTTCCGGGAAGTGCTGGAGACCAACGTCGTAGCCCCCCTGGCACTGCTCCAGGCCGTTTCCCCGTACATGGCGAGGGAGGCCGTGGTGGTGGACATCACCTCGGACGCGGCGGTGGAGTCCTACCCGGGCTGGGGCCTGTACGGGGCCAGCAAGGCGGCACTGGATCGTCTGACGGCGACCCTGGGTGCCGAGCATCCAGCCTGGTCCGTCTACGCCTTCGACCCGGGGGACATGAGGACGCAGATGCATCAGGACGCCTTCCCGGGTGAGGACATCTCCGACCGGCCGGACCCTGAGAGCGTCGTGCCTGCCTTCCTCACCCTCCTGGAGGCTCGGCCCCCCAGCGGGCGCGTCACGGCGGACGAACTGGCGGTCGGTTCGCCATGACAGTCCCCTCTTTCGCTCCCCCTGCCCTGCCGGAGGGGCCGGCCGCCACCGCCCCTCCCGAGAGGCGGGGCCTGCAACGGGACGAGGTGCGGCTCATGGTGGCCACCCCCGGGGAGATCCTTCACGACCGATTCCGTCACCTCCCCCGCCATCTCGGCCCCGGGGACGTGGTGGTGGTCAACACCAGCGCCACCCGACCCTCTGCCGTCGACGCCAGGAGCGGAGCCGGGAGAGCGGTGATCCATCTCTCCGCTCTCCGGGAGGACGGCGAATGGGTGGTGGAGGTGAGGCGTTCGGATGGGCACGGTCCCAGCCGGAGGGTGACCTCGGGGCAGCGATACCGCCTGGAGGGAGGCGGGAGGCTCCGGATCTCCGCTCCGGCACCCACCGGAGGTCCGCGCCGCCTGTGGCTGGCCGAACTCTGGACCCCGGGACCCGTTGAGGCCTACCTCTCCGCCCACGGACGGCCCATCTCCTACGGATACTCGGAGGGCCAGCGGCCGCTGTCGGACTATCAGACCATCTTCGCCCGTCCCGACGATCCCACCGGCGCCTCCGCCGAGATGCCCAGCGCCGCCCGGCCCTTCAGCCACCCGATGGTGACCGATCTGGTGAGACGGGGGATCGTCGTGGTCCCTCTCACCCTCCACGCCGGGGTCTCTTCGTTGGAACGGCACGAACGACCGCCGACGGAGCGGTTCGAGGTCCCCGGCGTCACCGCCGCCGCCGTCAACGCCGCCCGCGCTCGGGGGAGAAGGGTGGTGTCGGTGGGAACCACCGTGACCCGGGCCCTGGAGTCCGCGGCCGACGCCGATGGGAACGTGGAGGCCACCCGAGGCTGGACCGACCTGGTGCTGGGACCGGAGCGGCCTACCCGGGTGGTGACGGGACTGGTGACCGGCTGGCATCCCCCCGACGCCTCCCACCTGTTGCTCCTGGAGGCCGTGGCGGGAGCGGCCCTCCTCCACCGGGCCTACCGGAGCGCCGCCGATCACTCCTACCTCTGGCACGAGTTCGGGGACTCCTGCCTGCTGCTCCCCTGAGGGCCACTAGCCTGTTCGCTCCCGCGGGGTGTTTTATCCCCATTTAACGCTCTGTTAGCACATATTCCGTGTCCGATGGAGACGTGATGACCCGAAAGGAGTGAACGGAAGTGAGGCGAGCTCTGGTAACGACTCTCGCGCTTGTGACCTTCCTCGCAGCTCCGGGCGCCCTGGCCCAGACCGAGGAGACGACCACCACGCAGCCTCCCGACGAGCTCAGCATCACCACGCCCTACCCGGCGGTGGCGGTGGAGCCGGGAGACCAGGTCACATTCGACCTCGCCATCAGCTCCCCGGAGCGGAGTGCGGTCGACCTGGAGGTCAGCGGCGTACCGGAGAGCTGGACTTCGGCCTTCCGCGGCGGGGGGTTCGAGCTGGACTCGGTGATGGCCGGGCCCGGCGTGGATACCGACGTCGAGCTCAGCGTGTCGGTTCCGGCCGAGGCCAGCGAGGAGACCGTATCGATGACCGTGACGGCCGACTCCGGAGCCGAAACCGCCCAGCTCGACCTGGGGATAAGGGTCTCGTCCGCGGCCGGGGGGGAGGTGACCATGTCCCCCGACTTCCCGGGCCTGCGGGCGGCAGCCGGCGAGACCGCCACATTCGATGTGATGGTCCGCAACGACACCCCCGCCGATCTGCAGTTCGAGCTGGACGCCTCCGGACCGTCCGGCTGGCAGGTGGATGCCCGCCCTTCCACCGAGGAGCAGGCCGCCACCCTGGCCGTTGAAGCGGGAAGCGAGGCGGGAGTACAGGTGGAGGCCACGTCCCCGCCTCAGGCCGAGGCAGGTCAGTACC
>JBKHJQ010000232.1:0-4788 GCA_046538055.1 Actinomycetota bacterium | reverse complement strand
CGACTAGATCGAGCACCGACGCCGTGGGCACGTGGGTGCCGGTGGGGTTGTTGGGGTTGCAGAGATACACGACAGAGGTGCCGTGGTCCACGGCCCCGGCGATGGCCTCCAGGTCGTGGCGGTGCTCGGCGTCGAGGGGAATCTCGCGCCGCTCGCTCATCGCCCACATCGATCCCAGCCGGTAGATGACAAAGGAGGGCCAGGCGTAGACGGCGTTCGTGCCCGGGCCTCCCACTGCCAGGGCCAGGGTGCGCAGCAGCTCCGACGAGCCCCCGCCCACCCATACGCAGTCGGCGTCCACCCCCAGGTGCTTGGCCAGCTCCGCCCTCAGCTCGTAGGCCTCGTTGTCCGGGTAGCGGTTGGCCCCCCGGCCCGCCGCCGTCATGGCCTCCACCGCCTCCGGGAAGGGGCCGTAGGGACTCTCGTTGGAGGCCAGCTTGATGATGCCGGAAGGATCGAGACCGTGCCTGCGGGCCACCTCGTCGACCGGGAGGCCCGGCTCGTAGGGGGCGATCTCCGCCAGATCGGGACGATATGCAGGCATGTGTCACGAAGGATACATGCGCACGTCGCCTGCCAGTAGGAGCGCTACTACGTGCTACGTCATACGTGATAGGTACCAGATCGACGCCAGGAGATGACCCCTCAGGACGCGAACCGCAGGAGCCGGATCCGTGCAGAAGACCGGTCAGCCCACGCCCAGGTCAGAGACCCAAGACGTAGAACGCATAACGCAGTACCGGCGAGCCTGCCGACGGAAGGCGCACCACCGGGCATTATGCAACCTCTTATGGCAAACTCGCAGCCATGGACGTCCCTCTCCCCGAGACGGTCGACACTCCCCGTGTGCCACTTCTCCAGGTGATCGACGCCGAGGGGAGGCTCACCGGCGACGATCCCGATCTGTCGCCCCACGAGTACCAGGACCTCTACCGCCACATGGTCCTGGCGCGCACGCTGGACAGGCGGATGCTGGCACTGCAGCGCCAAGGGCGGGTGGGGACCTACCCGATGCTGGAAGGCCAGGAGGCAGTCCAGGTCGGCTCGGCTCTGGCGCTGGCCGAACAGGACTTCGTGTTCCCCTCCTACCGGGAACACGGAGTCCAGATCGCCCGCGGGCTGCCCATCGAGGTGTTCATGGCCTACTGGCGGGGCCTGCCCAACACGGACTGGGATGTGGCTCGCTACCGACAGGGCATCATCACCGTGCCCATCGCCAGCCAGCTACCCCATGCCGTGGGCTACTCGTATGTGACGAAGCTGCGGGGGGAGGACGCCGTGACCGTTGCCTATTTCGGCGACGGTGCCACCTCCGAGATCGACTTCCACTCGGGGATGAACTTCGCGGGTGTGTGGAGCACCCCCACGGTGTTCGTCTGCGCCAACAACCTGTACGCCATCTCGGTGCCGTACCGGAAGCAGACGGCATCGGAGACGATCGCCCAGAAGGCGCTGGCCTACGGGTTCGAAGGCATTCGCGTGGACGGCATGGACCCGGTGGCGGTCTACCTGGCCACTTCCCGGGCCGCCCACAAGGCCCGCTCGGGAGGCGGCCCGACCCTCATCGAAGCCCTCACCTACCGTTTCGGGCCCCACGCCACGGCCGACGATGCCCGCCTGTACCGTCCGCTGGAGGAAGAGGAGGAATGGCGGAGGCGGGATCCCATCATGCGTCTGGAGCGCTTCCTGGAGGCGAGAGGGGAGTGGGACGAGGCGGCGGGGGAGAAGGTCGCGATGGAAACCGCCGACATGGTGGAGGCCGCCATCAGCGAGATCGAGTCCCGTGCCCTCCCCGGCCGCGACGAAGCCGTCCGCCATGCCTTCTCTCGCATACCCGGGCACGTGGTGGAGCAGCTGCACGCCATGGAGGCCTCCCACGGGGAGAGGGAGACGTCGTTCGCGGCCGGGGAGGTCTGGTCCCGGGAGGAGGACCACATCCCGGAGGGGCACACCGAGCAGTGGACGATGGCCCAGGCGATAAACGCCGCCCTCCGCCAGGCCATGGAACGCAACCCTGAGACCATCCTCCTGGGTGAGGACATCGGCGTGTCGGGAGGCGTGTTCCGCATCACCGAGGGCCTGCACCCCGACTTCGGGGAACAGAGGGTCATCGACACACCTCTGAACGAGTCGGGGATCGTGGGAACGGCAATCGGGATGGCCCTGGCAGGAGCTCGGCCGGTCGCGGAGATACAGTTCGACGGCTTCGTGTACCCCGCCTTCGACCAGATCGTTTCCCACCTGGGCAGGTTCCGGTACCGCACCCGGGGCCACATGTCCGTGCCGGTGGTGGTGCGGTTCCCCAACGGTGCGGGGATCGGGGCCCACGAGCACCACTGCGACTCCCCCGAGGCGTATTTCGTGCACGCCCCGGGTCTGGTGGTGGTATGCCCCTCCACCCCCCTCGACGCCAAGGGCCTTCTGGCCGCGGCTTTGGCGGGGGACGATCCGGTCATCTTCCTCGAGCCCAAGGTCCTCTACCGGGCAGGCCGGGAGGCGGTCCCGGTCGACCACTACACGCTCCCGATAGGGCGGGCCCGAATCCGGAGGGAGGGTGGGGACGCAACGCTCGTCACGTACGGGGGAATGGTGCCCGTCTGCCTGGAGGCGGCGGCACGGGTAGATGCCGAGGTGGAGGTCATCGACCTGCGGACCCTCTTCCCCTGGGACCGGGAAACGGTCCTCCAGTCCGTACGCAAGACCGGCCGCCTTCTCGTGGTGCAGGAACCTCAGGGCTCGGCCGGGGTGGCGTCCGACGTGGCGGCGGTGGTCGCAGAGCAGGCCATCTACCACCTGGAGGCCCCGGTCCGTCGTGTGACCGGCTTCGATGTCCCCTGGCCACAGTTCGCCATCGAGAAGCACGGCCTGATCGACGAATCCCGGGTGGAGATGGAGCTGGACCACCTCCTGGCGGAATGACAGAGCCCTACGGCTGGTCGACCCCCTTCCACACCCACGGCAGCAACGGGGAAGCCGCCGTGCTGATCCATGGTTTCACCGGGCACCCCGGTCACTGGCTCCCCCTCCGGGAGAACCTGGCGGCCCGGGGCTACACCGTGGTCGCCCCCCTTCTCACGGGGCATGGATCGGACGTCCGCCGCCTGGCCTCATCCCGCTGGCGGGAGTGGGTGAGGGCGGGGACGGAGGCGGCCCTGTCGGTGTCGGACCACCGGCGTGTCCACCTGGTGGGCCTCTCCATGGGCGGGATGGTGGCGATCCTCACGGCGCCACGGGTGGCGGCTGCCAGCCTGACGACCATCAACACCCCGATCCTGTTGCGGGATGCCCGGGCCTACCTGACGCCACTGGTGCACCGGGTCCGACCCTGGGTGTCCGGCCGGGAGGAACCGGCCCCGGACCCCGCGCTCGCCCACCTCTGGAACCCGGAGACGATGCGATCGACGGCAGCCATCGACCAGCTGCTGCGCATCATCTGGCGTGGATGGAGAGAGGCGGGCAGGCTGCGTCGGCCGGCCCTGGTGATCCAGTCCCGCTCCGACGCGGTGGTCCGGCCAGTCTCGGGACGGATCCTGGCCCGGCGGCTGCGGGGTCGTCTCTTGTGGGTCGACACGCATCACAACGCCCTCCTGGACCCGGACCGGGAGATCGTGCACCGGGCCGTGGCCGGCCACTTGGCGATGATCACCGAAGGCGACGGGGTGGCCCACTAGCCTGATGGCACCATGGCATCCGAGAAGCGCACGGGTCGGCGGCGGCGCAACAAGGCGCTGGCCGACTGCCGGCGGGAGATCCATAGGTACGGCTCCCCCCGACCGGTAGGCGGGGGAATGACCCGCCAGACGTGCTGGGTGTGTGGGGCCGTCTCGATCGACGTGAGCCTGGCGGATCCTCCTCTGGCCCGCGTTCCGGCGGCACTCTCCCCTGAACCCCATTCGCGGTGAGATCGCAGGCGCGGATGCCTCTCATACGGGCTGCGGGCGGTGTGGTGGTACGGGGTGATTCCGCCGACGACCTGGAACTGGCCGTGGTCCACCGGCCCCGCTACGACGACTGGTCGCTGCCCAAGGGGAAGCACGACGAAGGCGAGTCCTCCCCCCAATGCGCCCTCCGGGAGGTCGAGGAGGAGACCGGGTACCGTTGCCGGATCGTGGGATCCGGAGGGACCACTCGATACCGGGCCCGGGGAGAGCCCAAGGAGGTCGAGTACTTCCTGATGCGTCCCGTCCGCTCCTACGGGTTCCTGCCCGACGACGAGGTGGATGAGATGCGCTGGGTCGCCTCGGAGGAGGCGCTGGGAATGCTCACCTACGACTTCGACCGGGACTTGGTGGCGAGCACCGCCACCCGGTCCGTGGCCCGCCGGACCCATCTCCATCTGGTCCGCCACGCCACCGCCGGGAACCGTTCGGAGTGGGAAGGGCCGGATCCCGAAAGGCCCCTCGACACCAAGGGGCTTTCCCAATCGAAGGCTCTGGCCGATCAGCTGGGCGACATAGGTGTCAGCCGCATCGTCACCAGTCCCTACCTGCGCTGTGTGCAGACCGTGGCCCCGCTGGGCGAACGGGCGGGACTGGTTGTGGAGACCTCCGAGGACCTGGCGGAAGGGGCGGGGCACGCCGGGGTCGCCCGGCTGCTGGAGGACATGGCCGGGTCCACGGTGGTCGCCTGCTCCCACGGCGACGTGATCCCTGCCCTGTTGGATCGCCTCCAGATGCTCGGAACCCGGGTGCTGGACCCTCCCGCATGGAAGAAGGGCTCCACGTGGGTGATCGCCCACGACGGAACCAGCTTCACCGAAGCGGCCTACTTCCCCCCGCCCCCCGTCTG
>JBKHJQ010000231.1:0-4791 GCA_046538055.1 Actinomycetota bacterium | reverse complement strand
GTCCTGGCCGCGGTGGGAGGTCCCCCGGACGGGACGGTGGGCCCGGCGGACCCGCTCTATGGCCTCCTCCACCTCCGGCATGGCCCCGAACGTGGTGGCGGTCACGTAGGCGGAGGTGCGGGACAGCCTCCCCAGCGGGTCCTCCCGGTAGCGGGAGTGATCGGCCACGCCGGCTACCACCTCGGGATGGGCGGCCTGGACCAACAGCGCCCTGATCCCGCCCAGCATGGAGGAGACGTCGCCCACCACCCGCCAGCTCACCGACCCCGGGCCGAACAGACCGGGATCGCCCTCGTAGCGGAGGGAGTCGGCCAGCGGGTAGGGGGCGTGGCCGAAGGGGCGGGCAACCGCAGCCGCCATCCGCCTGCGCGCCATGTTCACCAGCATCACCCCCAAGTGTTCCACCCCCGGCGCGTATGGTGGAACCGGGGCCGGCCATTCACGGGAGCGCACCCGTTCCACTAACTTTGAGCGGACAGTCAAACTCAGGAGACGCCACCATGACGGAGCGACGGGTAGCCATCGTCGACGGGCTGCGCACCCCCTTCTCCAAGGCGGGAACCGACCTGAAGGAGGCGTCCACCCTCGACCTCTCCGCTTCCGTGGTCACCGAGCTGATCATGCGTGCGGGACTGGACCCGGCGGCTGTGGAGCGGGTGGTGTTCGGATCGGTCATCCAGGACGTGTCCTCCCCCAACCTGGCGCGGGAGATCGTCCTCTCCAGTCCCATACCCGACCACGTGGACGCCTACAGCCTCACCCGGGCCTGCGCCACCAGCACGCAGACGTTCGTCGACGGCGCCCGGGCCATCCTCATGGGCGAGCTGGACATCGTTGTCACCGGCGGCGCGGATTCACTCTCCAACCCTCCGGTCACGTTCTCCGACGAGTTCGTCTCGGTCATGATGGAGGCCCAGTCCGCCCGCGACCTCCCCTCCCGCCTCAAGGCGATATCGCGTCTCCGTCCCCGCGACCTGGCTCCCAACCCTCCCGCCATCGCCGACCGCTCCACCGGCGAGACGATGGGGGACGGAGCCGAGAAGATGGCCAAGGTGTGGGGCATCGGGAGGGACGAGCAGGACGCCTACGCCCTGGAGTCCCACCGCAAGGCGGTGGAGGCATGGGAGAAGGGCATCTACGACGCCGAGGTGATGGGCTTCGCCGTCCCACCCTCCTACCGGCATGTGGTGGAACGCGACACCATCCCCCGCGCCGACACCTCCCCGGAGAAGCTGGCTTCGCTGCCTCCCGTCTTCGACCGGGACTACGGGACCATCACCGCCGGCAACTCCTCACCCCTCACCGACGGCGCCTCCGCCCTGCTGCTGATGGAAGAGGAGACCGCCCGGCGCCTCGGCTATGAGCCGATGGCGTACCTGCGCTCGCACGCCTTCACGGCAGTTGACCCCAACTGGCAGCTCCTGATAGGCCCGGTGTTCTCGACACCGAAGGCGCTGGAACGGGCCGGGATGAGCCTCTCCGACATCGACGTCATCGACCTGCACGAGGCCTTCGCTGCCCAGGTACTGGCGGTGCGGGCCGCTTTCGCCTCCCCCGATTTCGCCCGGGACCACCTGGGACGGGACGAGCCCCTCGGGGAGATCCCCGAGCACAAGCTCAACCTCTACGGCGGCTCGGTCAGCCTGGGCCACCCCTTCGGGGCCACCGGAGGCCGTCAGCTCATCACCATGGCCAACGAGCTGGTGCGCCGCGACTCGGGCACCGCCCTCATCTCCCAGTGCGCCGCCGGGGGCCTGGGAGCCACCGTGATACTGGAGCGCTGAGATGACCACCACATCCGAACTCGACCTCACCCATTTCCGCCTCGACGTGGCCGACGGGATCGCCACCGTCACGATGGACCGGGCCGACGACGAGCTCAACACGATGGACCCCTCCCTCATGGAGGACTTCACCCGCATCCTCGAGCGCCTGGAGGACGATCCCTCCATCCAGGGTGCGGTCCTCATCTCCGGCAAGGAGGGCAACTTCCTGGCGGGCGCCAACATCCGCTGGTTTGCCGAGCTGGACGAGGCCGCGGCGGCAGAGTCCATCCGGGCCGCCCATGCCATCCTGGACCGCCTGGAGAACCTGCACCGGATCCGGGGCAAGCCGGTGGTCGCCGCCATCGCCGGCACCTGCCTGGGTGGGGGCAACGAGCTGGCGCTGGCCTGCTCCCAGCGAATCGCCACCGACGACCCCCGCACCCAGCTCGGCCAGCCCGAGGTGCAGCTCGGTGTCATCCCCGCCGCGGGCGGCACCCAGCGCCTGCCCCGCCTCATCGGGATCGCCCCGGCCCTGGACCTGATCCTCACCGGGAAGTCCGTCGACGTCCGCAAGGCGCGGCGCCTGGGGCTGGTGGACGAGGTGGTCCCGCCCCGCATCCTGTCCGAGATCGCCCGCCGGCGGGCCGCCGAGGCCGTAGGCCGGATCCGCTCCAACGGAGGAGGCGTCCGGGAGTGGCTCACCCCCGACGGCGTCCAGAGGATCGCCCTGGAGACCAACCCCCTCGGCCAGAGGGTCCTCTTCACCCAGGCCCGCCAGCGCACCATCAAAGAGACCAAGGGCCACTACCCCGCTCCCCTCCGGGCGCTGGAGGCGGTCCGGATCGGAATACAGGAGGGGAGAGCGTCCGGGCTGGAGGCGGAGGCCAGGTTCTTCTCCGAGCTGGTCGTCTCTCCCGAGTCCCGGGCGCTGCGCTCGATCTTCTTCGCCACCCGGCGCAGGCCCGACACCACCGGGGCGCGGGAGGTGTCGAAGGTGGCTGTCCTGGGCGGCGGCCTGATGGGAGCCGGAATCGCCACCGTCTCCACCCTCAAAGCCGGGAGCCTGGTCCGCATCAAGGAGGTGGACGCCGCCGGGCTCGCCCGGGCCCAGGCGTACGTCGCCCGCGCCCTCGACCGGAGAGTCCAGCGGAAGCGGATGACCTCCTTTCAGGCGGAGAAGGCCCGCCTGAGGGTGACGGCCTCCACCGATTGGCGCGGATTCGCCGACGCCGACCTGGTGATCGAGGCAGTGTTCGAGGACCTGGAGCTGAAGCGCAGCGTCCTCCGGGAGGTGGAGGCCGTCGTCTCGCCGGAGACGGTGTTCGCCTCCAACACCTCCTCTCTCCCCATCTCCTCCATCGCCGAGGCCTCCACCCGTCCCGAGACGGTGGTGGGGATGCACTACTTCTCGCCGGTGGAGCGCATGCCGCTGCTGGAGGTGGTGGTGACCGGCGACACCGCCGACTGGGCGGAAGCCACCGCCGTCGCCTACGGGCTCCGGCAGGGCAAGAACGTCATAGTGGTGAACGACGGCACCGGCTTCTACACCAGCCGGATCCTGGGGCCGTATTCCACCGAGGCCTTCCACCTGCTGGCGGAAGGAGCGAAGGTGGAGGACATCGACGGGGCCGTCGAGGAGTGGGGCTTCCCGGTGGGGCCCCTCCGCCTGGCCGACGAGGTGGGGATCGATGTGGGCGCCAAGATCGCCGTGATACTCACCGACGCCTTCGGGGACCGGATGCGGGGCCCCGATGTGATGGAGGGCCTGGTCGCCGCCGATCGGAAGGGGAAGAAGAACCGGAGAGGCTTCTACGCCTACGACGAGTCGGGTGAGCGCAAGGGTGTGGACGAGAGCGTCTACGACGACCTGGGGGTCCGGCCCGAGGGAGGTCCTCCCCGCCGGGAGATCCAGGAGCGAATCAGCCTGGCCATGATCAACGAGGCCGTCCGCTGCCTGGAGGAGGGAATCCTCCGTTCTGCTTCGGACGGCGACCTGGGGGCGGTGATGGGCCTCGGTTTCCCGCCCTTCCGGGGCGGACCCTTCTTCTGGATCGACCAGGTTGGGCCCTCACAGGTGGTGGAGCGGCTCCGGGCCCTGGAGAGGCGCCACGGCCCCCGCTTCGCCCCCGCCCAGCTGCTGGTAGACAAGGCAGAGGCGGGCGGGCACTTCGCCCATCCCGACAGATAGGGTCAACGGCTCAGCCCGACTCTCCCCCTTCGAGTTCCGACCTCACCCGGGCGAGGAAGTCTGCCGCCGGGGCCCCGTCCACGAAGGCATGGTCGAAGGTGAGGGACAGCGTCATCTCCTCCTTCGGAACGATCCGGTCCCCGTTCAACCCGGGGACGGCGCGTAGCGCTCCCACTCCCAGTATCGCCACCTGCGGAAGATTGATTATGGGCGTGAAGGCATCGATGCCGTAGCGTCCCAGATTGGTGACAGAGAATGTGCCTCCTTCGTAGTCCTCCTTGGTCAGCCGCCGGGACCGGGCCCTCTCGGCCAGCGAGGCGATCTTCTCCTCCAGCTCATCCAGGGAGCCGGCGGATGGGTCCCTTACCACCGGAGCCACCAATCCCTCGTCGGTTTGGATGGCGAGGGAGATGCCGGTGACTGCGGCCGGGTGGAAGGTGTCTCCCTCCCTGGTGCCGTTCAGGGCTGGATGCTCTCCCAGGGCGACGGCGGTCGACCTCACCACCGAGACCGTGACCCGGGAAGGGACCTTCCCGGTGAGATCAACGACCGTGGTCAGTGTCACGGGGGCAGTCGCTGCGTGGCTCTCCCGCATGTTCCGGGCGATCACACCCCGGAGCCCGGTCATGGTTCGGCCTTCCTCTTCGGCTCCGGCGGCGCGCCTGACGTCGGCTTCGGTGATTCGTCCCTGCGGACCGGTGCCTTCCACCTCTTCCAGCGCGACACCCATCTCTTTGGCCAGACGGCGGGCGGCGGGCGAGGCTCGCGAGACCGAGCGGGCCGAACTCCCCTCGACCACGGCCGGCTGGGAGGCGGGGGAGGACGGCGCCTCGGCAC
>JBKHJQ010000230.1:0-4799 GCA_046538055.1 Actinomycetota bacterium | reverse complement strand
TGCCAGGACGGGACCCGTCCGGTGACGGCTGCAGGTAGTAGGCGGGGGGCATGTCCTTGGCCAGGGCGGCGGGGACCGGCTCCACCCGGCAGGGCCCGTCCGGCCGGGCTCCCAGCCACCCGTCGATGGCCGCCCAGGCCCGGGCCACGATCTCCCGGGCGTGCTCCAGCATCTCCTGGGCGGAGGAGTAGCGGAGGGTGGAGTCGGTGCGGAGCCGCTCGAAGATCTCGGTGTGCTCGGATGCCCCGAAGGCCTCCGACCCTGCCCGGGCGTACTCCGATATCAGGGACCGGGTGGCATGCTCGCGGCCTATGACGTGGATGTCGCCCGGGTCGTAGGCCACAGTCACGAACCGCTCCACCAGGCGCGGGTAGATCCGGTTCCCGTCCGGTAGGTGACAGATCCCCGGGGTCTCGTCCGGCCGGGCCTCCTCCAGGAGCTCGGCCACTCCCTGGCGGTAGTCGGAGGCGGCGGGGCGGATGGACCGGGTGACGATGTCCTCCATTTCGGCCCGCCATGCCTCCGCTCCTTCCCAGCCGGATGGCAGCGACAGGCTCACGAACGGGTCGGTATCGGTTCCGGACTCGAGGTAGGCGTCGAGCTGGTCCAGGGTCCGCCTCACCGACGCCGCGGCGGGGGCCAGTCCGGCGGCGGCGAGCTGGCGGTGACGGGCCAGGGCGGCGTACAGCATGCCCGGGACCTGGCGGAAGCGGTCGGCCAATGCCTTGGCATGGGAGGGTTCTGTGGCCTGTGTCTGAGCCGTGTAGCGGAGGAGGCTGCTGTGCAGCCCCAGGTTGGGATCCACGGGCCAGACCGTGATCTGGGTCTCCGCCTCGGCCAGGTCGGCCTCGAGGTTGGCGGCCAGGAGGTCACGGGTGATGGGGTCGTCGTCCGCATCGACTTCCTCCAGCTCCCGACGGAGGTGGCGCAGGCTGGCCATATGGGCGGCTCGAGCCGGGGGCGAGGGGTCCTCCACCTCCCCGTCGTACTCGTGGCGACCGATGACCGAGGCGAACGTGGGTCGATCCGCCAGGTACAGGTCCCAGTAGGCCCGGCACAGGTCGTTCAACCCCGGCATGTCCCTCCCCTGGTGGGACGCGTCGGCCGTTGCATGGATGGCATGCGCTCATCGTGGCATGGGCACGGACGGTATGGGAGGAGTGGCGCCCCTCAACTGGGGGCGGAGGGGCGGTCGGGGTCGAGGAGCCATCTCTCCACCCGGGCGGAGGGAAGGTGGGTTGCCAGGAGGGAAGCCAGGTCGTCGGCCGCGTCGGCCACGGACCGTTCCGCGCCGCCGTGGTGGCCCTCCACCACATAGAAGACGTCTGTCGTCTCCGGGCCGGTGGCGCTCTGGGCACTCTGGCGCCAGCACCAGCGCCGGGCATGGACCCGACCCGACTCGTCCACGAACACGACCTCTCCCGGTTCGGGCTGGACGGATTCGGATGCCCCCAGGTCGGTGAACGGCTCCTCCCCGGTGGCAAAGCGGACGGTGAGGCCGCCCGAGATCCCGTCCCGGTCGACGGCCGCCACCGGAAGGGCGTGGCGGATAGCCACCATGTTGCCGATGTCCACCAGAGTGGAGATGGAGGGGATGTCGCCTTGCTTGGTCAGACGCCGGAGCAGTGCCTCGGCGGCGTTGCGGTACTGGGTGGGCTTGGCGCCGAAGCGGCTGAACACCCTCCGCCACGCCGCGATCGAATCCAGCTCTGCGGGCGCGGTCCCCGTCAGCTGTGCCACGACCCCCTTCTGCTCCTCCCGGTACGCCCGGCGCAGGGTGTCGGGGCTGGGAGGGTTGTCGACCCCGGCGGCGTGGACGACGGCGGCGCGGATGGTGGGGTAGTCGGCCAGGATGGACGGGTGGTAGATGAACACACGGCTCACCATACGAGGTCGGCCAGGAGGAATCCCCCGATCCCCGCCGCCAGGACCACCAGAAGCGACCGGCTGCGGGTGGCCAACACGGCACATCCCACCCCCACCAGCATGGGCACGTCCACCTCGCCTCCCGAGCCGAGCAGGGAGTAGGCGGCCAGCGCCCCGAAGAGGGGAGCGGGGAGACGGGCCACCACCTGGGCCAGGCGGCCCTCCGGGGGCGGGAGGAAGGCGACGGCGGCCAGGCGGGTTGCCACGGTGATTATGGCGACCCACAGGACCGGGGTGGCGGTCATCTGCGCCTCCGGGGCACTGCCATGCCCAGCGCCATGGCCACCGCCGCCGGCGCTCCCGCCTGGGGCCACAGCCATATCACGGCTCCCGTGGCGAGGGCCGCTCCCACCGCCCGGAGGACGTCGTCTCGGTCGGCCGCCGTCAGCGCTGCCAGGCCAACGAACAGCACCGGGAAGAGCACCTCTGCCAGCGGCTCCACCGCCGCCACCGAAACACCCGCCACGCCCACCGCCGTGCCTCCCAGCCACGCCAGGTAGGCCACGACACCGCTGATCAGCAAGGTGCGTTCGGCGGGGTGGCCGAGCGAGATGGACAGACTCGCCGTTTCGTCCACCAGGAACCAAGACAGGAAGGCCCGCCGGCCCCGCCCGCTTGTGATGCGCTGCCGGACCAGGGCACCGAGGGGCAGGTGGCGGAGTCCCAGCAGGGTCACGGCCCCCAGGATGGCGGCAGTTCCCGCGCCGTTGGCGGCCAGGGCCACCATCGTGAACTGGGCGGCGCCGGAGAAGACCAGGACTGAGCTGACCAGGGTGAGCCGACCGCCGAGGAGCGGAGCAGCCGTCGCCCCGTACACGGCTCCGAACACGGTGATGGCTGCTCCCACCGAGACGGACGCCGTGGCCAGCTCGCGGGAGGAGGTGCGAAGCGACACGGCGGGCGAGCCTACGAGAACGGCGACCGCACGGACAGGGCCGATCGGGACGAATCGGACGGGTCTCCATCCGGAACTCGGAGACCACCCCGGCTGCCTTTAGGAGCCTCGACCGGGATAGCGGTACAATCATGTCTCTTCGCCCCCGATACCGTGCGGAATGGGCGGTAGGGCCGAAGGCGTTCCACACAACTGAACGAATTGCGCCCGTAGCTCAATTGGACAGAGCGTCTGACTACGGATCAGAAGGCTGAGGGTTCGAGTCCTTCCGGGCGCGCAGGTGTAGATCCCACGTTCCCGCCAGCGGGAGCACCTGGGCACCTGGGTCTTTCGACAGGCCACCGAAACGTCTCGCAACGAACCTCCCGTGAGATGTTGATGGCGAGACTCGATGACGGTCGACCACTCAGGCGGAGTGTGCAGGCTCGTCGAGCGCGCTCATGAGCTTGACCATCCGTGGATCGTCGTCGGCGAGCTCCATGACCAGCGTGTGGTACTCGAACTCGACCGTCTCGCGAGCATGACCCGGACCGACCTCCACCGGCTTGGTGTGTTTCTCGATTCGCAGGGTGTAGCGCTCGCACCGTTCAGGAGGGGGGGCCATTGGCTTGCGATCCTCCACCAGCATCTCATCATGACCCAGCTTGATTCGAGCGTCTTCAGACAGGCTTACCGCCCGGCCTCGACTTCTGGCCTCGGTGTTGATCGCGGTTCTCAGGCGATGATCCATCGGTCCCCCCTTGAGATACCCGCTGAGCTCGACCGCCTCGCGCCCACCCTCGAGCTCGATCGAGAGGATGTGCCCGACACGCCGGAGGTTGGCTCGGGCGGCGTCCCGAGCCATGGCATTGCCCGAATCGGCCAAGGCGCGAAGCAATCCGACCCGATCCCGGAGTCGTCTCGCCTGTTCGAGGGCTGCCACCGTCGCCTCGACAGCCCGGTCGTCGCCCATGCTCAACAGAACTCGTGCGTCATCGGGGTTCCCGAGGCGCTGTAGCCGGTCGAGCAGCTCGTCGGGGTCGTCACGTTCGGCCCCTGGCAAGGCATTCGCCTCCACGGGGTACTTTCGCCTCACCACTGGCAGCAGCTTCTGGGCTTCGCGGCGCACTGAGCGGTCTCCGGACTCGCTCAACTCCACTAGTGCATTCAGCGCGTCGGGTCCCATCAAGTCGAGGATCCGGATGGCCTTGCTGTGCAGGCTCGTTCCGTCACCGAAGCTCCTATCCGGCTTCGTCAAAGCCCGTACGAGTGTCGGAACGGCAGGACCACCGATGCTCGCCAGGGCACGCTTTGCCTCGGTCCGTGTCTCCGGGTCATTCCTGCGGAGTTCGTGCCAGAGACCTTCGACGTCCTGATCCCGCTTGAGCTGCCACACCGGGACCCTCACACGCCTCTTCAGAAGTGACATCGCCACCACCCACACCTTTCTCCGGGTGCTCTGGAAGCATTGATGCAGCACCGGATGCGGGGATACCAGGGTCAAACGGACTGTTTGCGGGCACGGCGCGGGGTGCGCTTCGCCCCCTGGAGCGAAGTCCACTGTCCCAACCGCATCCTCGTTGCTGACCCGGGCAGAGGTATGAGACCGCTGATCGAGCGAAAGGCGAAGCCGGAAGGCAGACTCGGGATCATGGCAGTTCCAGACGAGATGACGGCAGCGGTCCTGACCCGGTTCGGGGGCCCGCAGGTTCTCGTCGTCCGCCACGACGTACCGGTGCCCCGGCCACGAGCCGGCGAGGTGCTGATAGACGTGGCGGCGGCGGCGGTCAACAACACGGACATATGGACGCGGGAGGGCGCCTACGGCCGGCCGGGCGACCCGGATGGTGTGGCAGGATGGCGGGGCGTTCCTCTCGAGTTCCCGCGTATCCAGGGCGGCGACATCGCCGGTCGGATCGTCGAGGTGGGAGCCTCGGTCGACAGCGAGCGGATCGGTGAGCGCGTGATCGTCGACCCGGGAGTATTCGCCACCGTCGAC
>JBKHJQ010000229.1:0-4826 GCA_046538055.1 Actinomycetota bacterium | reverse complement strand
GGCATGGTCGTAGCTGGCGATGCTCGCCCAGAAGCGGGCGATCTCCACCAGCATCTCGGCTCCGTTGTTGGCCAGGAAGTCGAGATCGCCGGTCGCCTGGTAGTACCTCCACACATTGCAGGCGATGGCGGCGCCCACGTGCCTCTGGAGGCTGGAGTTGTCGGGGATCCAGCGCCCGGAGCGGGGATTGAGATGGACCACCTGGCTCTCCTCCCGGCCGTCGCTCCCGGACTGCCACGGATACATGGCCCCGGCGTAGCCCTCCACCCGCGCCGCCCACCGTGCCTCCGGCAGCCTTCGGTAGCGATACATGAGGAGTGCCCGCGCCAGCTCGGGTATCCGGTAGTTGAGGAACGGGAGGACGAACAGCTCGTCCCAGAAGATGTGCCCGCGATAGGCCTCTCCGTGCCAGCCCCGGGCGGGGACACCGACGTCGAAGTCGCAGCTGTGGGGAGAGGCGGTCTGGAGCAGATGGAAGATGTGGACGTTGAGGATGGTGGTGGCTCGTGGAGAGGAGTCGACCTGCAGCTCGCACCGGCGCCACAGGTGGTCCCAGGCCAGGACGTGAGCGCGCAGCAGGTCCTCGAACTCGCCCGCCCGCTGCACCTCCTGGCGGGCCGCCAGGCCGGGCGTGGATATGGCCGGATGCCGGGATGTGACGAGGCCGACGATCTTCTCCACCCGCACCGGCTGCTCGCTGTCTGTGTGCACGGTGAGCGTCTGGCCGACGTATCCGTCCTCGTCAAGCTTCGTCCTGTCCGGGGCAAGGGGAGTCCCGTCCCTGTATGCCCGCATCCGGGCGGCCTCGGCCACCCGCACATGGGACTGGTTGGTCTCCACGACCATCGAGAAGGACTCCGCGTCGTCGTGGCCCTGCTCGACGATGTCGAAGTGCCGGGAGGCGAATCGCCGGTAGCGTTCCACGCCGTCGTTGATCACCCGCCCATCCAACCCGGTCTCGAATGTGATCTCTCCCGACCACCCCAGCGGTGTGACGGTCGCCTCCAGAGCGGCCAGCCGGGGGTTGTCCATCGAGACGAGGCGCCGCTCCAGCAGCCGGGTCCGGCGCCCCGGAGCATCCTCGAACTCGACCAGCCGGGTGAGGACTCCCCTTCGCAGATCGAGCTCCTGGCGGAACTGGTGGATGTCGACCTGATCGATGTCGAAGGGCTCGCCCCCTTCCATCCGAAAGGTGAGCGGCAACCAGTTGGGCACGTTCACCAGGTCTTCGTTCTCGACGTCCCGTCCCTCTACCCGGGTCGTTAGACGGTTGTAGAGGCCCGCCACATACGTGCCGGGATAGTGGAACTCACCCGAGCGGCTCTCAGGAGCCGCCCCTCGGGTGGCGAACACGCCGTTGCCCAGCGTGCAGAGTGCCTCCCGCAGCTTCTCCTCTTCCGGTTGATAGGAGTCGTAGCTGAGGTCCCACACTGTCATCCCGTCTCCATGTCCGCGATCCGTTCCAGCAGGAGCCGCACCTCCTCGGTATCGACCAGGGAAAGACGGGCGTAGGTGGGGCGATGGGAAATCCCCACCACGATCCCCAGACCGTTGGGCTCGGGACGAAGCACCTCGAACGCGTCCTCGTCCGTCTCGTCGTCGCCTATGTAGAGCGTGACGTAGTCGTCGCCGGCCACGCCCAGGACCCGACGAAGCCACAGGACCGCCTTCCCCTTGTCCCACTCCAGGGCCGGGCGCAACTCGAAGATCTTCTTCCCGCCCGATACGCGGAGCTGGGGGCGATCCGATGTCACGTCCCGCACGAGTGGCTCCAGTTCCTCCTCGACTCCGGAGGGGGCACGCCGGAAGTGGACCGCGACGGCGTAGCGCTTTCGCTCCAGCCATACCCCGTCGAGACGGGACGTTCGCTCCTCCAGTTCGGCGGCGGCCTCCTCCAGGACCGAACGGATCTCGTCGCCCCGCTCTTCGTGGAAGCCGTCGGGACCGGAGATGTCGAAGCCGTGGCTGCCGGCGTAGTAGATGTCGCCCAGACCCACCTTCTTGGCCACGTCCGGGCGATCGCGTCCGCTCACCACGGCTATCGGACAGACGCCCGCCAGGTTCTGCAGAGCCCGACGAGTGGCCTCCGAGAGGAGGGCGAGGTCGGGATGCTCCACGATGGGAGTCAGGGTTCCGTCGTAGTCCAGGAAGACGGCCGGGCGCCTCCCTTCCAGTGCGTCGGCCAGCTCCGGCCCCAGAGCGGAGGGAAGCTGGTCCACATGCGGAGTCTCCTGGGTCGCCTCTCCCATTCCTCTCCATGTTGGCAGGGTCGAGGCAGGATCCAATGACATCCCAGCGCTTTCTCCCCTAGACCAAAGCAGGTTTGGATCGCGGCGCTGGCGGGAAGCCAGGGAGGAGGGCCGCCACGTGGCTCGACGCACGGAGCCAACGCGGGACCCGTGCACGCCAAGCAGGGAAGGACAGGGAGATGCAAGCCCTCAGGTTGCTGGAGTGGAAGTCGAATCCGCAGCTGGTCGAGGTGCCCGAGCCGGAGCCGGGCCCGGGTGAGGTGGTCATCCGCGTGGGAGGCGCCGGTGCCTGCCACTCAGATATCCATCTCATGGATGAATTCGAATCCGGCATGGTGCCCTGGGATCCACCGTTCACCCTCGGGCACGAGAACGCCGGCTGGGTCCACCGTCTGGGCGAGGGGGTCACCGACCTGGAGGTCGGCCGGCCCGTGGCCGTGTACGGACCGTGGGGATGCGGCAAGTGTGGGATGTGTCGCGCCGGGATCGAGACATACTGCGAGAACCTGGCCGAGGCACCCGTGCCCGGGGGCGGCGGCGGCCTGGGACTGGACGGGGGAATGGCCGAGTACATGCTCGTGCCCGGCGCCCGCCATCTGGTACCGCTTCCCGATGGCCTCGACCCGGTGCAGGCAGCGCCACTCACCGATGCCGGCCTCACCCCCTATCACGCCGTCCGGCGCTCGGTGCCCAAGCTGGCACCTACGGCCACGGCCGTCGTCATCGGCATCGGCGGCCTGGGTCAGATGGCTGTTCAGGTCCTGCGGGCGATGACGGCGGCCACCATCATCGCCGTGGACACGCGGCCCGCCGCCCTGGAACTGGCCAAGTCGGATGGCGCGGACCTCACCTTCCTGTCGGAGGAGTCGACCGCGGACGACATTCGCCAGGCCACGTCCGGCCGGGGAGCCGACGTCATCATCGACTGCGTGGGGGCCGACACCACCCTCTCGATGGCGGCGGCCGCCGCCCGCCAGATGGGGGACCTGACCATCGTCGGCATCGGGGGCGGCAGCCTCGACCTGAGCTTCTTCTCCGTGCCGTACGAGGTGAGCATCCAGACCACATACTGGGGATCCCGGCCCGAGCTGGCCGAGGTCCTGAAGTTGGGTGTCCGGGGATTCCTCCGGCCCCAGATCACGACCTATCCCCTTACCGACGCCGAGGGTGCCTACCGGGCGCTCAAGGCCGGAGAGATCCAGGGCCGAGCCGTGGTAACCCCATGAGGTTCCCCTCCCCGCTTCACTCCATGCTCCTCCAGGCCATACATTCGAGCACCGTCTCCCCTAACGTTCCGCCCGTAGGGACGTGTTCGAGGAGGAGAGCATGAGAACCAGGAAGTCGCTTCGGACCATCGGTGTGGCGGCTCTTGCCGCCGTGATGGTGTCCTCGTTGGCGGCAGCAGCTCAGACAGATCTCCCACCCGGGGGGACCTTCGTAGACGACGACGGGAACGTCCACGAGGGATTCATCGAGGCGATCGCCGCCGAGGGGATCACCCGGGGATGCAACCCGCCGGACAACGACCGCTACTGCCCGCGCGATCCCATCACCCGGGGGCAGATGGCCGCCTTCCTGGTCCGGGCCCTGGGCCTGGGATCCTCGGGCGAGGACCACTTCACCGACGACGAGGGATCTGTCTTCGAGAGCGACATCAACGCCCTGGCAGCGGCAGGGATCACCCAGGGATGCAACCCGCCGGACAACGACCGCTACTGCCCCGAGGAGAACGTGACGCGAGCGGAGATGGCGGCGTTCCTGGTTCGGGGCTTCGGTTACACCGACCGGGGAGAGGGGGACCTCTTCGTCGACGACGACGGGCTGGTCTTCGAGGGCGACATCGATCGTCTGGGGACGGCTGGAGTGACCCGCGGCTGCAACCCACCGGACAACGACCGCTACTGCCCGCACCAGGTGGTGCAGCGGGACCAGATGGCCTCCTTCCTGGGAAGGGCGCTGACGCTGGAGGCCCGAAACCCACCACCCACCATGGCCGTTCAGCCTTTCTTCTTCCTGGACGAGGAAGGGCATCAGGGCCGGCCGGGTCCGTTCCTGGCCCCGTTCCATCGGCGCGTGGCCGAGACGGTGGCCACCGCCGAGGCATCCATCGAGTCCCTTCTGGATGGGCCGACCGCCGATGAGGCGAACTCCGTACCGGCGGTGACCACCCAGATCCCGGCCGAGACCGAGTTGCATTCGATCGACATCGACGACGACCTGGCCACGGTGGACTTCTCGGGCGAGTTCGGGGCGGAGGAAGGCACGGTGTCCGCCTCCATGCGAGTCGCCCAGGTGGTGTTCACACTCACCCGCTTCTCCACGATCGACAGCGTCCAGTTCCGCCAGGACGGGCAAGCGGTCGACGTGCGGGTCGACAACGGCGCCATCGTCTCCGGGCCGGTAGACCGATCGGACTTCCTCGACTTCCAGGCAGCGATCTCCGTGGAGACCCCGACCTACGGCGGGCCAGCGCCCGACCCGCTGCGCGTCACCGGTATGGCCGCGGTCTTCGAGGCCACGTTCCAGTTCGCGCTCACCGATGCCGACGGCCGATGGGTCAGCCCACCGCTGGCGAAA
>JBKHJQ010000228.1:0-4832 GCA_046538055.1 Actinomycetota bacterium | reverse complement strand
CCGGCACGGAGAGATCGAGCCCCGCCAGAGCCAGAACGGGTCCGTAATGCTTCTTCACCGACTCCAGGGCGATCATCAGGCCTCCCACTCCAAGGTGAGATCGCGGGGGCTCATCGGATTGTCCCCCAGCTCATTGGCCCCCACCAGGCGCACGTACACCACGCCATCAGTCGCCACGGCGGGGGCGGGAAGCGGCTCCCCCATCTCGATGGCGCGGAACTCCCCTCGTTCCCAGTCCCAGGCCAGGTACTCGGCCGGAGCATTGCCGAACCGGCGGGCATCGGCCAGGCGCGCCTCCAGGGAGGGGTCGGGCAGGCGGAAGCGGATCGTCATCTCGTCCGTGGAGATGACCCGCTGAGCCCCCCAATCCACCCAGTTGATGAAGCCGGTGTCCACGACGGTGGCCTCGGCCCGGTCCCGGGCGGCAGCCGCCTCCTCCGCCTGCACCATCACGAGCGTGGGGCCGGCAATCTCCTCGGATGCGCCATCGACGCTCACCTGGGGCCGGTAGTCGTCGGTCAGGCCCACGAAATAGACGGAACCATCCTCCGCCTCGGAGAAGAGGAGCTGGGACAGGGGCCACAGCGAGTTGTTACGGGCCGGATCCTCCCAGAGCTGGCGCTCGTTCACGAGCGCGTCGATGAAGCCGAAGCCGAACTCCCTTCCTGCCCCCTGCGGCACGGCCACCTCGCCATTGGCCCCCGCCGCCAGCTCCGCATCGGACACGCTGGCGGCTCCCGCCGACATTGCTCCCCAGCCCCAGAATGACAGCTCTCCCGCGTTCTCCACCACCAGCCGATCGCCTTCCACGCTCACCCGGGGCAGGTCCACGGCGGGGCCGGGGCTGTACAGGCCCAGGCCGGTGAAGCCGAGCTGCTCCAGCTCCACCGCCACGGCACCCTCTCCCAGGAACTGCAGCTCCGTCCCGGGCCCTCCCGTCAGCGAGCGCTCGGGGAAGGCCTCCGACCCCTCATCGAAGGACAACCGGCGCTCACCGGCCGTCCCCGCCGCCACCATCACGGCGGAGCGAGCCTCCGTCGACCCCTCCCGGGCGATGAAGGTGGCATGGGTGAGGTTGGTTCCCGCGATCCGCTGCCGGCCTGCCACCCAGAACCCCACCACCGCCAGGAGAGCCAGCGACGGGATCGTCACCCAGGCCCAGTCCCGCTTCCCCAGCCGGGAGAGAACCAGGAAGTTGACCGGCCCCACCACCAGGGTGAACCCGAGGATGGCAAACAGGAGCCAGGGGATGGAGGGGATCTGGCGGCTTCCCGCTTCCGACGCCGCCTGCAGGAGGGACCTCGGGTCCGTCATGCCCCACTCTGGAGATCGGCCGATGTCGAGCGGGGGAGGGCGCAGGATGGACGCCCACTCCGAGGCATCCCGTCCCGCCAGGTCCTCGACCACCACCACATCCCCGTCCCCCAGCCGGCCCCGCGTCACGCCGGCCGGTTCGGAGGCCACCGCCCCTTCCATGTCGATCGCCTCCCGCAGGGACGAGTCGAGCACGACACTCCCTCCCGACCGGGCCCAGCCGAGCGCGGTGTCGACGCCTGCCGATCCCTCCCTGCCGACCACGACGTAGTCGAGTACGGCCATCCCGGCGGGAGACATGTCCCCCGCCACCGCGAAGGCGGCGACGGGGCGGTCGGTGACGACGGTGCGAACCCGGCCGAGGGCATCCACGAGCTCGTCGGCTCCCATCACCCCCACGGTCACCTCCTCGCCGGAGGGGGCCCGGGCCGTGACCGTCTCCGACACGACCGTGTCTCCATCCCCGTCCACGACCTCCACCGTGAGGCGGGTGCCGTCTACGAGCGGGGGAAGCGTCAGCCGGTAGGTCTGTGAGCTCCCCGCCGGGACCTCCACGGGCCGGCTGAGGGCGATGTCCCCGCCCCGCACCCGCACCCGACCCGCAATCAGGATGGGACTGGAGAGCGTCACCGCCATCTCCCCCGGGCGGTCGGAGGGAGTGAACCCGCCCACGCCCATCCCCACCTCGAGGGTGGGTCCGGTCTGGGCCGTGGCAACCTGAGGGACCGCCGGGATGGTTGAGACGCTGAGAGCGAGAACGAGAAGGACTCTCCGCACGGCCATGAGACGCTCAGGACACCGGGGAGGTTCCCGAACCCCTATCTACTACTTCTTGGCGGCCTGGTAGTAGGGGTTCTCACCGGAAGCATGGTCGGTGACATCCACCACCTCGGTCAACTCGGGCACCGCTTCCAGGAGGATCCGCTCGATACCGGCCTTGAGCGTCACCTGCGCCATGCCGCATCCCTGACACCCGCCCATGAGCCGCAGGTAGGCGGTGGAGTCGTCCACAGACACCAGTTCCGCCGCGCCGCCGTGCGCCGCGATAGAGGGATTCACCTGCTCGGAGAGCACTTGCTGGACCCGCTCGGCGAGCGGGCCGCTCAGATCGCCCTGGGGGGCTGCCATGGGCGGTGGGGCCGGGGTGTTGGGGTTGTTCATCGACAGACCCTGCTCGGTCAGCTCCAGGGCGGCCCCCTGCAGCTTCTCCACGTCGGCCTCGGGGATGATCACCGCCAGGTCGCCGTGGTACTCGACCCGTTCCTCGGCGCCCCGGTCCGACACCGGCACGAAGGCCAGGTCGTACTCGAACTGGTACCCCGATATCCCTCGAACGGCCACCGAGAGCCCGTACTCGTCGTCACCCGGCTCCTGGTCGCGCAGCTGCGCGATCATCTCGAGGGCGTCCGGGGCGATGGTGAGGACGTTGTCGGCCATACGTGGCACCATCCTACAGAAGACCGCTCGCTTTACCCACCCCTGCCATGCCCCGTGTCCTCGTCGTACTGCCCACAGCCTCCTACCGGACCGGAGACTTCGTCGCCGCAGCCCGGGCATTGGGGGTGGATCTGGCGGTGGCGTCGGAGCAGGACCCGCCCCTCGACCTGGGTGAGGGCTTCGTCCGCGTCGACTGCTCCGATCCGGAAGCGGCCGCAGAGGCGATCGTCCACCTGGCCGACCGGACTCGCATCGACGCGGTGGTGGCTGCGGACGATGCCGGCGTCGTGACCGCCGCTCTCGCCTCCCAGCGCCTGGGCCTGCCGCATCACCCCCCCTCCGCCGCCGCCGCCACACGCGACAAGCTGGAGATGCGGCGGCTCCTTTCGCGCCGGGAGGTCCCCCAACCCGACTTCGCCCCGGTGGGCGGCGATCCTCTCATCGCTGGCCGGTCTCTGGGCTTCCCGCTGGTTCTCAAGCCTCGCACCGGCGCCGCCTCCCGGGGAGTCATCCGGGTGGACGACCCCGGAGACCTGTCGGGATCCGTGGAACGGGTCCGCCGGATCGCCCGGGAGCTGGGCGAGGACGGCATCCTGTTGGCCGAGCGATACATCGCCGGGGAGGAGGTTGCGGTGGAGGCGCTGGTCGTGGGAGGGGAGGTCTCCGTCCTGGCGGTGTTCGACAAGCCCGACACTCCCGCCGGCCCCAGCTTCCCCGAGACCATGCTCGTCACCCCGTCCCATCAGACCAGGGAGGTGCTGGCCGAGCTGGAGAGGGTCGTCCAGGCGGGTGTGGACGCGCTCGGACTGCGCCACGGCCCGGTGCACGCCGAAGCGATCGTGGACCCTGCCGGGCGCGTCCACCTGATCGAGGTGGCGGCCCGCTCCATCGGGGGCCTTTGCAGCCGGTCGCTCCGCTTCGGGCTGGCTGCCACGTCCCTGGAGGAGCTGATCCTGGGCACCGCCCTCGGCTCTCCCCCCCTCCCGCGCCGCCAGCCCCGCGCCTCGGGCGTGGTGATGCTGCCCATCGAGGAGGCCGGAGTGCTGGACCGTGTGGAGGGGGTCGAGGAGGTCGAGGCGCAGGAGGGGATCACAGAGGTCGACATCACCATCCCGCCCGGCACCCCGGTGACGCCCCTGCCCGAGGAGGGTCGCTACCTGGGCTTCGTCTTCGCAGTAGGAGCCGACCGCGACCAGGTGATCGGACGCCTCCGCCAGGCGGTGGCCTCTCTCGACGTCCGCATCGTCGGGGAATCGACCCGGGCGGGATGATCCGCCCGCCTGGCCGTCAGATCGAGAGGACTCCCTGGATGTCCTCCATCCGCCGAACCCTGTCCGCCGTGACCTGAGAGGTGCCGTCCAGGAGCGCCTCGGTCTCGGCCAGCACGTCGGTGATGGCGAAGAGCTTGATCCAGCTGTCACTGGTCTGGATCCCGTCTCCATCCACGTTCCAGCCCGTCATGACATCGCTGTGGCCGTCCAGGAGGCCGTGGACGGCCACCAGCCCGAACCTGCCCGCCAGGAGGCGATCCCGGAAGGAGGGGTTGCCTCCCCGGACCAGATGCCCCAGGATCGTGGCCCGGATCTCCACCTCCGGGTCGCCACCCATCTCCTCTTTCACCCGGTTCACCAGCGTCTCGGTGGACACCTCCACACCCTCCGCCTTCAGGATCAGGACCCTCTTCTTCTCCCGGCTGGCCGCGAAGCTGCGCCGCAGCACGTCCACCACCGACTTCACCACCTCGTCGGACGTCCGCCCCTGCTCGGGCAGGAGCACGGCGTCGGCGGCGGTGGCCACCGAAGCGGCCATCGCCAGGTAGCCGGAGTTGCGTCCCATCACCTCCACCACGAAGGCCCGGTGATGGGAGGTGGCCGTGTCGGAGATGCGGTCGCAGGCCTCCACGATCGTGTTGAGGGCCGTGTCCACGCCGATCGCCTCCCGCGTGAGGCCGATGTCGTTGTCGATGGAGGCCGGGATGCCCACCACCGGGAGGGCGTGCTCGTAGGCCAGGTGGTGGGCGCCCTCCATCGTCCCGTTGCCGCCGATCACGATCAGCCCCTGGAGGGAATACTCCTGGAAGG
>JBKHJQ010000227.1:0-4836 GCA_046538055.1 Actinomycetota bacterium | reverse complement strand
ACGTGGTCGGCTCCGTGGTCGACGTGGTCGGCTCCGTGGTCGACGTGGTCGGCTCCGTGGTCGACGTGGTCGGCTCGGTGGTCGACGTGGTCGGCTCGGTGGTGGTGGTCGTGTCGTCGGGAGTCTCGCCCTTGCAGACGATCCAGTGGCTCACCGCCGGCTGCGAATTCCCCATGGGCGGGGCGTAGTACGCCACGCCCGCCTCAGGAAGCTCGTAGACGGCATTCCCCGCTCCCCATCCGATGTCGTTGCTGCCACCCTTGACGACCAGGACCTCCCAGCGGTCACCCGGCCAGGCGGGGTTGTACGGGTTCAGCTCCACCGCCAGCCCGTCATCGACCAGGAACCCGTGAGCATTGGGTGTCGTGGGCGGATCATACTTGTAGCAAGCTACGGCGTTCGGATACCGGTCTTCCCAGTACCCGGGATGGTTCGGGTTGTGATTGTCGCCCAACGCCACCGTGGGCAGCATCGCAACGGCCAGGAGCAGTGCTACTACCACTCCTCCAGCCGTGCGTCGCTTCGCGACAGCTTTCATGGTGCCTCCCAATTAGCCCCTATTGACTTCCACTGCCGGTAGAGGGTTTCCCGCCGGCAGTTCTTCTGCCACCTTCAGGGTGCCACAGCGCGCCCCGAATTCAAGACCTTCCTTGATGGGGCGAGCGCCCTAATCCTCGCGCCCCCTCCGGGGCCCGGCATCGGCCGTGGCGGCCCGTCCCGTGAGGGCCACCAGCGCCATCCCTCCCACCAGCGCCACGGCTCCCATCCCTGCCAACCCCCCGGTGGAAGCCCCGGTGAATGGCAGGGTGTCGTCGGTGGTCTGACCGGGACCGGCGGCCTCATCGTCCACCACCGCGGTCGTGGTCGTGGTTGTGATACTCGTCGCCGAGGTCTCGATCTCGATGGTTGTGGTGGTGGTCGATTCCCCTTCCTCCTGGGCGGAGGCAACGAGGGGAAGGGCCCAGAGGGCGGCCAGCGACAACAGCACCACAAGCCGTCCCGAAGGGAATCTCAACATGGAAGGGCCTCCCAGCTCTTCGACCTGCCCGACCTTCAGAGTGCCACGGTCCTGGGACTACTGAAGGGGCGCGACCTGGGCCGGTGGGCCCATCCCGGAGTCAGGCGGAGCGCTCCGACGGCACCTCGATCTCGTCCCGGGGAACCAGTGTGGGGTTGACCCGCTCCCCCACCACCTGCCGGTCGATGATCACCCGGCCGATGTCGTCGCGGGATGGAACGTCGTACATGGTGGTGAGGAGAACCTCCTCGAGGATGGCGCGCAGCCCGCGGGCCCCTGTCCCTCGCTTGATGGCCTGCTCGGAGATCGCCTCCAGGGCATCGGGGGTGAACACCAGCTCCACTCCGTCCATGTCGAACATGCGGGCGTACTGGCGGATGAGGGCGTTCTTGGGCTCGGTCAGGATTCGCACCAGGGATTCCTCGTCCAGGTCCTCCACGGTGGCCACCACCGGCAGGCGGCCCACGAACTCGGGAATCAGCCCGAACTTGATCAGATCCTCGGGCAGGACCTGGGAGAGGAGCTCCTTGGGGCGCTGCTCCGCCCGGGACCGGATCTCGGCTCCGAAGCCGACACCCCTCTTGCCGACCCGGTTGGCGATCACGTCCTCCAGGCCGGCAAAGGCGCCCGCCACGATGAAGAGCACATTGGAGGTGTCGAGCTGGATGAACTCCTGGTGCGGGTGCTTCCGGCCTCCCTGAGGGGGGACGGAAGCCACCGTCCCCTCCAGGATCTTGAGAAGGGCCTGCTGGACCCCCTCGCCGGACACGTCCCGGGTGATGGAGGGGTTCTCGGCCTTGCGGCTGATCTTGTCGATCTCGTCGATGTAGATGATGCCCTGCTCGGCCCGCTTCACGTCGTAGTCGGCGGCCTGCAGCAGCTTGAGGAGTATGTTCTCCACGTCCTCGCCCACATACCCGGCCTCGGTCAGGGTGGTGGCGTCGGCGATGGCGAAGGGGACGTTGAGCTGGCGGGACAGGGTCTGAGCCAGCAGTGTCTTGCCGCATCCGGTGGGTCCGATCAGCAGGATGTTCGACTTCTGCAGCTCCACCTCATCCCGGCGGGCCTCCCCGCTTCGGATCCGCTTGTAGTGGTTGTAGACGGCCACGGCCAGCTTCTGCTTGGCCATCTCCTGACCGACCACGTAGTCATCCAGGTACGAGTCGATCTCGGCGGGCTTGGGCAGCTCCGTGAACGTGACCTCCTCCTGGGTGGAGAACTCCTCCTCGATGATCTCGTTGCAGAGGTCGATGCACTCGTCACAGATGTAGACGCCCGGACCGGCGATCAGCTTCTTGACCTGCTTCTGTGACTTGCCGCAGAAGCTGCACTTCAGCAGCTCTCCGCCTTCTCCCAGTCGGGGCATCCGTTCTCCTACTCGGGTCTCACGCCGCGGAGGCGTCCCTTCCGTTCGCCTCTCAATTCGCTTCGATCCGACACCCTAGGCGATCGTCCGTCCCGCGGGGCAGATCTTTGCTTGTCGGCCGCCTCTACTCCGAGCTCACCGCCGCCAGCTCCTGGCGGGTGAGCACTCCGTCGATCACACCGTACTCCTTGGCGTCTTCCGCCAGCATCCAATAATCCCGCTCCGTGTCCTGGGCGATCTTGTCATAGGGCTGGCCGGTGTGGTCCGCCAGGATCTGGTTGAGCTGCTCCCGCATCTGGACAATGAGCCGGGCCTGGATCTCGATGTCGGAGGCCTGGCCCTGGGCGCCGCCGTGAGGCTGGTGCAGCATCACCCGGGCGTGGGGGAGGGCAAAGCGCTTCTTGGGCGCTCCTCCCGCCAGGAGCACGGCCGAGGCCGAAGCCGCCATTCCCATGCACACGGTGTTCACATCCGGGCGGATGTACTGCATGGTGTCGTAGATGGCGAACAGGGAAGTGATCGACCCGCCGGGCGAGTTGATGTAGAGGAAGACGTCCTTGTCCGGGTCGTCCGACTCCAGGTGGAGGAGTTGGGCCATGATCAGGTTGGCCACCGTATCGTCGATGGGGGTACCCAGGAAGATGATCCTGTCCTTGAGCAGCCTGCTGTAGATGTCGAAATAGCGCTCCCCACGGCTGGTCTGCTCGAATACCGTCGGTACTACGTAGTTCTGGGCATGCATCACTGGTTCTCCTCATAGGTGGCCCCGTCGGGCTCACCGGACGGGACCTCGCCTTCGACGACCTCGCCTTCGACGACCTCGCCCTCGACCACTTCACCCTCGACGACCTCGCCGACGGGCTCTTCCTCGTCATCGAAGTCGAGGTCTATGACGTTTCCGTCCGGGTCCACTGGAGTGGCGTGGTCGATGATCAGTTTCAGGGCCTTGTCACGGAGCATATCACCCCTCAGGGCCAATTCTTGAGGGGTCCCCCGCACGTTCTTGAGGAACGTCATCGGATCCTCCGCCTGCGAGGCGGCCTGGTGGAGAAGGGCGTCGACCTCCTCCTCCTGGACCTCCAGTCCCTCCTCCTCCACGACCGCATCGAGCAGCACCCTGCTCTTGAGGCCGTGCTCAGCCTGGCTGCGCAAGTCGGCCAGGAACTGGTCCTGTTCCATGCCTGTGGCCGAGAAGTAGTCGGCCAGGGAGAGGTTCTGCTCCTCCAACCGGTGGGCGAACCGGTGGAGAATCTCGTCCATCTCGGCTCGCACCACGGCCTCGGGGAGCTGGACTTCGACCTGGTCGAGGAGGGTCTCCATCGCCCGGTCGGTGAAGGTCCGGACCAGACCGGACCGCTTGGCGTCCACCATCCGATCCCGGAGCGCCGCGGTCAGCTCCTCCACCGTCTCGAACTCGGTGTTCTCGTCCACCCACTCGTCGGTCAGCTCGGGGAGCACCAGCTCCTTCACCTCGTTCACCTTGACCAGGAAGGTGGCCTCCTGTCCCGCCCTGTCCCCGAGGCCCTCCGGCAGGGTCGACTGCAGGGTCACCTCGTCACCGGCGGTGGTGCCCACCAATGCCTCGTCGGCACCTTCCAGCATCCCGCCCGAGCCGATGCGGTAGAGGAGCTCGGTGGCAGCTGCCTCCTCCACTTCCTCGCCCCCGGCCGTGGCCGAGATGTCCACAGACACGAAGTCGCCCTCCCGTGCGGTACGGTCGACCTCCTCCACCTGGCCGAACTGCTCTCGCATCCGCTCCAGCTGCGTCTCGAGCTCGTCGGGGGTGACCTCAGGGGAATCGATCTCGATCTTGCGATCCCGGAAGGGTGGAGGCGAATCCAGTGTGGGCCAGAGGGTCACCTTCACCTCCACGGCCACTCCCCCCTCGATGTCCTCGACCTTCTCCAGCTCCGGGTTGACGGCAGGCCGGATCGACTCATTGACGAGAAGCTCGGAGAGCTTGGTGGGAATGACGTCCTCGATCGCCTCGCTGCGCAGCCGCTCCGACCCCACGGCCGCCTCCACCACCGGACGGGGCGCCTTCCCGGGCCGGAAACCCTTCAGCTTCAAGTCACGGGAGAGGCGTCGAGCCGCGTCTGCCTTGGCCTTCTCGATCTCGGCATCGGACAGCTCGAACCCCACGAGACGCTCGAAGGGGCCGGCTTCTCGAACACTGACAGTCATGGCACTCCTGATTGGTGGGATGAGGAGCCGCCGTCCCGAGACGAGACGGCGGCCCGGTAGGGTGACCGAGGGGACTTGAACCCCCGACCTCCAGGGCCACAACCTGGCGCTCTAACCGGACTGAGCTACGGTCACCACGGAGTCGCCCAGCATAGGTGCTCCCGACCGGGTCGCCCGAACCGCTTCCGGGCATCGCCGACCCCGTCCGAGTCGGCACGCCCGGAGTGTGATCTATGCCATTCTTGCCCGATGTCGCGCGGCGTGCGGG
>JBKHJQ010000226.1:0-4838 GCA_046538055.1 Actinomycetota bacterium | reverse complement strand
GGAGGACCCCACCCAGGAGGGTGAGGGTCATACCCCCGCGGTAGGATCGCCGTGCCGAATACGGATCCGGGGACCGTTCCGGGAGGGGGTGAGATGGCGGCGAGATGGGCCCGGCCGGCCAGTCGGTGGAGGGCCAGGAGGGCTCGGGTATGTCCGCGCGGCGGGGGGAGTGCGAGCGGGGGCCGGGTTCCATAGACTGATGATTGTATGGAACACGGCGACCAACCCATTCGCATAGCGGTGTCGGAGGAGCCTCTCGACGCCGCCGCGGCCCTCCGGGAGGTGGAGCGGCCGGCGGCGGGGGCGGTGGCGGTGTTCGTCGGGACGGTGCGGGACCACTCCGGAGAGCGCCGGGGCGTTACCCATCTCGATTACGAGGCCTACGAGGGACGGGTGGAAGAGGTCATCGGGGAGATAGCGACGGAGGCATCCGCCAAATGGGAGATATTGGCGGGGGTGGTGGAGCACCGGGTGGGGCGAGTTGATCTGGGACAGCCCGCCGTGGTGGTGGCGGTGGCGGCTGCGCACCGATCCGATGCCTTCGAGGCGGCCCGCTACCTCATCGACGAGCTGAAGAGCCGTGCTCCGCTCTGGAAGAAGGAGCACTGGCCGGGCGGGGCCGAGTGGGTGGAGGGGGCCTGATCCAGGTCCCCCATCGGTTGTCCTGCCCTGGGCGGACAACCGGGCCGGCCCCTTTCTAATATCGGAACAAATACCCGTCCTCTGCCCGCCGAGTCGGGGCGGTATGTTCTATTGTGCCGCACGCCGGCTCCGGGTCGGTGGTGACGGGCCAAGGGAGACGAGCGATGACGACGACCATCGAGAGGACCGAGATCCCGCCGGTTGGTTCGGGGTTCCCCACGGTGGCCGCCCGGGTGCGGGCATGGGCGGAGCAGACGCCCGACGCCGTCGCCATGCGGGAGAAGGACTTCGGCATCTGGCAGGAGATCACCTGGTCGGATCTCTGGGAGAGTGTGCGGCTGGCGGCGCACGGGCTCCTCGCCCTGGGGGTGGAACCGGGTGAACGGGTCTCCATCCACTCCGAAGACCGCCCGGAATGGATCATCCTCGACTTCGCCACGGTGGCTGTACGGGCCATCACCGTGGGTCTGTACCCCACCAACCCGGCGGCAGAGGTCGAGTACCTGCTCAAGGACTCCGGGGCCCGCATCCACCTGGCCGAGGATCAGGAGCAGGCCGACAAGGTGATGGAGGTGATCGACCGCCTTCCTCGGGTGGAGAAGATCATCCACACCGAGCCTCGCGGGTTCCGGGCCTACCGGGACGATCCGCGTTTTCTGTTCTGGGAGGACTTCCTGGAGCTGGGACGTCGTCACGCCGAGGATCACCCCGGGGAGGTGGAGAGGATCATGGCCGAGGCCGCCGCCGAGGACATCATGACCCTCGTCTACACATCCGGGACCACCGGGCCGCCCAAGGGTGCGATGCTCACCAACGCCAACTTCCAGTTCTGCCTGGACCAGATAGTGCACGGCAACGGGCGCCTCCCCGCCAACCGCAAGGCCGGCCCCCACGATCAGATCCTCACCTATCTCCCGCTCTGCCACGTGGCGGAGCGGATCTTCTCCGCCTGGCACCTGGCCGGGCCCGGCTGCGTCCTCAATTTCGCCGAGTCGATCGAGACGGTCCAGCAGAACCTGCGGGAGGTTCAGCCCACCCTCTTCTTCGCGGTCCCCCGGATCTGGGAGAAGATCCACGCCACCATCTACATAAAGGGACGGGACGCCACGCTGGTCAAGCGCCTCCTTTTCGGACTGGGGATGAAGGCGGCAGCGGTGATCGGGCGGGAACGGGTGGACAACGGGGGCCTGGACACCCCCAAGTCCCGCCTGCTCAACTGGCTGTTCTACCCGCTCGTCTTCCGGGCCCTCCTGGAGCGCATCGGATTGCGGCGCGTGAGATGGGCGGGGAGCGGGGCCGCTCCCATCGCCCCCGAGGTGCTGCGGGATTTCATGGGCCTGGGCGTGCCCATCTACGAGCTGTACGGGATGACCGAGAACTCGGCGGTCGCCACCCACAACTTCTGGGGTCGCAACAAGGTGGGCACGGTGGGCGAGCCCTATCCGGAGATCGGGTTCCGCATCGATCCCGACACGGGGGAGATCCAGACCCGCCACCCCGGGGTGTTCAAGGGCTACTGGAACAAGCCGGAGGCCACGCGGGAGGTCTTCACCGAAGACGGGTGGCTCAAGACCGGCGACGTGGGCGAGTGGGTGGACGGCACCCACGTCAAGATCGTCGACCGCATCAAGCACATAATCATCACGTCCGGGGGGAAGAATGTCTCCCCCTCCGAGATCGAGAACAGCCTCAAGACGTCGCCCTACGTCAAGGAGGCGATGGTCATAGGAGACGGTCGCCGATACCTCACCGCCCTGATCGGGATCGAGTTCGACACGGTGGGCGACTGGGCGACTCGCCGGGGCATCCCCTACACCACCTACCGGGACCTCTCGGAGAAGCCCGAGGTCATAGAGCTGATCCAGGAGGTGGTGAACCGGACGAACGAGAAGTTCGCTCGAGTGGAGAACATCCGCCGGTTCCGGCTCCTGCCCAAGGAGCTGGACCACGAGGATGGTGAGCTCACCGCCACCCAGAAGGTGAAGCGGAACGCGATGGACGAGATGTTCGGGGACCTCATAGCCGACATGTACTCGTCGTGATCCCCGCCGGCACCATGCTCGCCCAGACGGGGCAGGGGCTGGACCAACTGACATCCTCCCTTCTCAGCGGCATAGGCCTGGGCGCCATCTACGCCCTGCTGGCCCTGGGTTTCGTGATCATCTTCCGGGCGACGCAGGTGGTCAACTTCGCCCACGGGGCGCTGGCGGCAGTGGGTGCCTTCCTGGCCGCCTCGTTCGCCACCGTCCTGCAGGTGCCGGGCCGCTGGATGGGCGACGCCCCCCTCTGGCTCAAATGGGGCCTCTCGGCGGTGGTGGCGGTGCTGGCGGCCGGGCTGGTGGGGCTGGTGGTGGAGAGGACGTTCATCCGTCCCATGATCGGAGAGTCGCTCTTCTCGGTGGCCGTCATCACCGTGGGCGTGGACGTGATCGTCCGCACCGTCACCGACGACTTCATCGGCCAGGGTGCCCGGTCGCTGGGCGACCCCTGGGGCATCGAGGTGACCAACCTCCTGGGCGTGACGATCAACACCACCCAGATCGTCACCGTCGGGGTGTCCCTGGTCTGCTTCGCGCTGGTGGCCTGGTTCTTCCGCACCCGGAGGGGTGTGGCGATGAGAGCTACCGCCTTCGACCAGGAGGCAGCCCAGGCCCAGGGCATCGACGTGGGCCGGATCTTCGCGGTGGCCTGGGCGATCGGGGCGATGCTGGCGGCGGTGGCGGGCATATTCGCCTCCATGGCCCCCCGGGCGGCCGGAGTCTCCAACACCACCGCCTTCGTGGTCTTCCGGGCGTTCCCCGCCATCATCATCGGTGGGCTCGACTCCATCCTGGGGGCCGTGATCGCCGGGTTCCTGGTGGGTATCGCCGAGGTCGTCATCGGGACCTACGCCGCCGGTTACACCCACATCCTGGGTGTCGGCTTCGGCGGGATCGTCCCCTACATTCTGATGCTCGTCTTCCTGCTCGTCCGGCCCTATGGCCTGTTCGGCACCGAGGAGGTGAGGCGAGTGTGAGGGGCCGCCCGCTTCTCTTCACCTCCTACGAGGAGGACCAGGCGATATTCCGCTCCACGACCCAGAGGGTGATGTTCGCCCTCCTCATGGTGGCGGCGATCCTTCTCCCCTTCCAGATCATCCCCGGGCTGCGATGGTTGGGTGAGGGGGTGTGGATGGTCGAGCTGGGGGAGGCGATGATCTTCGCCATCGCCGCGCTGGGACTCAACATCCTCACCGGCATCGCCGGCCAGGTGTCGCTGGGGCATTCCTTCTTCATGGGCGTGGGCGCCTACGCCGCGGTGGTGCTGGGCGGGGAAGCGGGCGAGTCCCTCATCGGCCTGGGGCTTCCCATGTGGATCTGGCTCCCGGCGGCGGGCGTGGCGGCCGCCGCCGTGGGTCTGGTGGTGGCCCCCACCGCGGTGCGGGTGCGGGGGCTCTATCTGGCCTTCGTGACGATCGCCCTCGTCTTCATCGGTGATCATGTCTTCCGCAATGCCCGATCCGTCTCCGGCGGCCCGGGATTGGGACGGGAATGGCCGCCGCTGGAGCTTCGGCTCTGGAAGGAGGAGACCCCCCTCATCGACTTCTCCGCCGGCGGCACCTGGATGGGGGTCGAGGTGGGGCGCCAGGCGCGCCAGTACCTATTCATCCTGGTCCTGTTGGTGGCCTTCACGGTCCTCCACAAGAACATCGCACGCTCCCGGCTGGGTAGGGCCTTCGCCGCCATCCGGGACCGTGACCTGGCCGCCGAGGTGCTGGGTGTGGACGAGGTCCGGTACAAGGCGCTGGCCTTCGCGGTCTCCTCCTTCTTCGCCGGTGTGGGAGGTGCCCTCCTCGCCTCCTACTTCGGCTCCCGGATCCCCGAGACGTGGGACCTCCTCCTGGCGGTGGAGATCATCGCCATAATCCTGATCGGTGGGGCCGGCTCCACCGCCGGGGTGCTCTTCGGTGCGTTCTTCGTCGTGCTCGTTCCCCGGTTCGTCGAGAACCTGACGGCCTGGCTGGCGGACCTGGCGCGGGACGATGGCGTGCTGGCGGCGCTGGCCAACGTCGTCATATCGACCGGGCAGGGCGACTTCGGGCTGATCGGAACCACGGCGATCGGACCGGGGCTGTCGGTCTTCCAGCTGAACCTGGTCCTCTATGGAGCCCTCATCGTGCTCTTTCTGATCTTCGAGCCACTGGGTCTGTACGGGAT
>JBKHJQ010000225.1:0-4845 GCA_046538055.1 Actinomycetota bacterium | reverse complement strand
CGCCCGGGTCGAACTGGGACCCAGCGTACAGGTTGATCTCCTCCACCGCCGCCTGGGGAGGAAGGGGCGGCTGGTAGGAGCGGTGGCTGATCATGGCGTCGTAGGCATCGGCCACGAGGACGATTCGGGCCAGCTGCGGGATCTCCTCGCCCACCAGGCCGAACGGGTAGCCGTGCCCGTCATACCTCTCGTGGTGGTAGAGGATGGCCTCGGATACCCGGGGGTCGAATCGATCCACCGTCATGGCGAATCCCAGCTCGGGATGGCGGCGCATGTGCTCCAGCTCGATGGGGTCGAGCGGCCCGGGCTTGGAGAGGATGGCGGGATCGACATGGACCTTGCCCACGTCGTGGAGGACACCCACAAGCCCCAGACGGGCGATGTCGGCGGCGGGAAGATCGAGGGTCTGGCCCAGTGCCACCGACAGGTCGGCTACGCGGTGCACATGGCCGTGGAGGTCTTCCACGATGTGCTCCATCGCCTTGAGGAGGTTGTCGCGTATCAGGTGCTGTCGTGGGCTCATGGGGTATGGATTGCCGTGTTGGGAAGTGGCGTTACGAGTTGGGAGTCGCCACAGAGAATGATGTGTTACGGATTGATTCTGAACCATAGGGCGGCTGACCCAAGGGATTTGGCCTCCCCCGGCGGGGCTGGGGCTGGGGACCCACCGGGGCCGGCGGAACCGCGGTAGAGGGGGGCGGCGCGCCCACGCGGCCCCGCCGAATACCCTGATGCTCGATCATGGCAGTACCCAACATCGTCATCCGAGCCGGGAACCCCGACTTCCTGGACCTGCCCTGGCAGGAGCCTCTGGAGCGGTGGGACCTGGAGCAACTGGTCGATCTACCCAAGGGGATCTCCCGCCACACGGTCCGGTTCCTGGAGACGGCGATGGGGATATACGCCATCAAGGAGCTCCCCGAGCGAGCCGCCCGCAACGACTACGACGTCCTTCGCCAGCTGGAGGACATCTCCGCTCCCGCGGTCCGCCCGGTGGGGCTGGTGGCCGGTCGCACCGACGACCCGCACGACGAGGCCTGCGCCGCCCTCATAACCCGCTACGAGTCGTTCTCCTTCTCGTACCGGGAGCTCCTGTCGGGCCCCGGATTCGGGCCCAACCGCAGCCGGATGCTGGACGCCTTCGCCTACCTGCTGGTCAGGCTCCATCTCGTGGGCTGCTTCTGGGGGGACTGCTCGCTCTCCAACGTCCTCTACCGGTGGGACGCCGACGCCCTGGAGACGTTGATGGTGGACGCCGAGACCGCGTCCATCCACGGGGATGGGCTCACGCGCGGGCAGCGCCTGGAGGATGTGGACATCATGGTGGAGAATGTGGGCGGGGGGATGGCCGACATCGCGGCCGGGGAAGGCCGGGACCTCTCCCAGGCCGACCTGGCACTGGGTGAGGAGATCGCCGACCGCTACCACGACCTGTGGGCCGAGCTCGTGGAGGAGGAGGCCATCCGCCCCCAGGAGCGATACCGGATCACCGAGCGGATGGAGCGGATCAACGAGCTCGGGTTCGACGTGGAGGAGGTGCAGATGGTCCCGTCGGGCTCCGACGGCGAGAAGCTCCGGTTCCGGCTCCGACCGGGCGGACGCACCTTCCATTCCAACCGGCTCCGCGACCTAACCGGGGTGGAGGCGCTGGAGAACCAGGCCCGCCAGATCCTGGCCGACCTGTATGCCTACCAGGCGCGGGAGGGCACGCCCACTTCCACTCTCAAGGACATCTCGACGATGCGATGGCGGGTGACGGAGTTCGAGCCGACGGTGCAGAGACTCAAGGACATCGACGGGGTCAACGACCCGATCCAGGCCTACTGCGACCTGTTACACCACCGCTACTTGATGGCGACCGACCAGGGAAGGGACGTGCCTACCTCCGAGGCCCTGGAGGACTGGGTGGAGGCCGGCCGGCCGGGTTACCCGTGACCTCCTCAGTGCCCGCCTCTCTTGACGCCCCCGTACTTCATCCGGGTGTCGGAGATGGCAGCGGCCCGCTCGTCCTCGTGGCCGGGATCCACCCCGGCATCGACTATCTCGCCGATGAAGAGGGTGTGTGTGCCCAGGTCGTACGAGTGGCGCACCTCGCACTCGAACCAGGCGACGGCATCCTCGAAGACAGGCGCCCCGGTGGATCCCTCCCGGATGGGGCGGCCGTTGAGAGTCATGCCGTCCTTGTCGGCCGGCTTGGAGAACTTGACGAAGACACGGGTGTCGTCCGGCGACCACAGGTTCACGGTGAATACCCCGGACTCGCTGATGAGGCGATGCGTGACCGCCTTCTGGTCCACTCCGATCCCCACCAGCACCGGCTCCATGGAGAGCTGGGTGATCCAGGACGTGGTCATGCCGTTCCACGTGTCCCCCGACCGGGACCCGACCAACGCCAGGGCGTTGGGGATTCGCCAGGTGACCTGGTTGATCGTCTCGGGGCTGAGCTCGCTCATGGGTAGGTGGCTCCTCGCCGCATCGCGTGCCCTCCCACCCTAACCTGGGCGGATCGTGAGGATCCTCATCGCCACCACAGGGGTGCTGCCGCCCGCTCCTGTGGCCGACCTGTGCCACCGGCTGGCAGGTGACGACGGCGTCATCTCGGTGATGACGGTGATACAGGTGCCGCGCACCTTCCTGGATGCCCTGGACGAGGAAGACCGTCGTTCACTGCTGGCAGACGACGAGCGGGGAGATCCCGAGGCCAAGGCCTCCGCCTACCTGGAGGAGCGAGGACGCAGGGCGGTGGATCCCATCGTGGCTGCCCTCGACGGTCAGGGTCTGGCCGCAAACGTCCGTTTCGTGGAAGGTGACGATCCGGCGGAGGCCATCATCACCACGGCCGACGACTTCGGGGCGGACATGCTCGTGATGGGGGCAACTCGCCGCCTCTTCACGGAGGAAGCGTGGCGGAGCGTGTCCTCCCGGGTGATGGAGCAGGCGCAGCGGCCCATCCTGCTGGTGCCCGGGCCCCGTCTGGAGGACACCTTCGAGATACCCCGTATCGAGATCTGACCTCGGGCCCCGTTTCTGTCACACCGGTCGGATACGTTGTCTGCCATGGATAGCCCGACCGATAACAGCCCGACCGATAACAGCCCGCCTGATATTCGCGCCCCCTACGAATGCCGCCACGAGCCCCGCCCGTTCGGACGCATCTCGGTAATCGCCTGCGGTTCCTGCGGCGTCATCCAGTTCCTGGGCCCCGCCGGCGCCATCGACCCGGCGGAGGGTATGGCGGCCCTGTTCGGGGACTACGACCTGATCGGCCCGATGCCGGCCATCGGAGCCCCCGCCCCGGTGGTGCTGGCCTACCGTCCCAACAGGGTGAAGAGAGGTGCTCTGGGGTTGCTGCCCCCGGGCTGCTGGCTGCGAGTCGAGTCGGAGCTGTGGGTGGCCTCGGGCGGTGGCGTCCTGCTGCTGGCCACTCCCGATCGGCTGATGGTGCACAACCTCACCAGGGGGGCATGACGACGGAATCGCGTTCCTCCCGTCCCCCGGGGCGGAACTGGGTGTCGTAGAGGAGGGCGTACAGCCCTCCCTCCGCCACCAGGTCCGTGTGGGTGCCTGCCTCCACCAGGCGACCCTCGTCCAGGACCAGGATCTGATCGGCGGAGCGGACGGTGGAGAGGCGGTGAGCGATGACGAGGGAGGTCCGGCCCTCCATCAGCTTCTCCAGCGCCTCCTGTATGAGCGCCTCCGACCGGGAGTCCAGATGGGAGGTGGCCTCGTCCAGGATCAGGATCCTGGGGTCCTTGAGGATCACCCGGGCAATGGCCAGCCTCTGCTTCTCTCCTCCCGACAGGCGATATCCCCTCTCCCCCACCACCGTGTCGAATCCCTCGGGGAGGGCCTCGATGAGGTCGTGGACGTTGGCGGCCCGGGCGGCCATCTCCAGCTCTTCGGCGGTGGCACCCGGTCGGGCGTAACGGAGGTTGGCGGCGATCGTGTCGTGGAAGAGGTATGTCTCCTGGGTCACCACCCCGATGGCGGACGCCAAGGTGTCGAGCGAGAGGTCCCGCACGTCCCGACCGTCGATGGTGACCGCTCCCTCATCCACGTCGTAGAGGCGGGGCAGAAGGTATGAGATCGTGGTCTTGCCGGCCCCGGAAGGGCCGACGAGGGCGGTGAGCGTCCCCGGTTCGGCGGTGAAGCTGACCCCGTCGATGGCCCAGCTCCGGGTGGGTGCGGGCGGTGGCGTGTCGGTCTCCAGACCCGCATCCCGCCATCGCTTGACCGCGGCCAGACCCTCCACTCCCCGTCCGCCGTAGCGGAACCGGACGCCATCGAAGCGGACCCGGCCTTCCACGTCCTCGAGGGCGATGGGATCCTCCGGCTCTGGTATGTCCGTCTCCAGGTCGAGGACCTCGAACACTCGCTGAAACGACACCAGCGAGGTGGCGAACTCCACCCGGCTGTTGGACAGGCCCGACAGCGGGCCGTAGAGCTGGACCAGCAGCGTGGAGAACATGACCACCTCCCCCGTCTGCATACCGCCCCGGATGACCAGCCAACCGCCTACCCAGAAGACCAGGGCCGTACCCACCGCGCTGACCAAGCCCAGGGCGGCGAAGAACCACCGGCCCACCATGGCCCGTCGCACACCCAGGTCCCGAACCGCGGCCGCTTCCTGCTCGAATCGCGCCAGCTCCGTCCCCTTTCGCCCGAACAGCCGCACCAGCAGCGCCCCGCTCACGTTGAACGCCTCCTGAAGGATCCCCGACATGGCGGCGTTCCGCTCCATCTGCGCCTCGGTGACATTCCGCAGTACGCGGGCCACCCGACGAGCGGGGAGGATGAACAGGGGAAGCGCCAGCAGGGCCAGGAGGGTGAGCCGCCAGTCGGCAC